>JAUXBI010000101.1 GCA_030619435.1 Syntrophaceae bacterium | reverse complement strand
TCCACCCATGTGCACGGATTTTGGCCCCCATAGATCATTTTCCGGGCACCAATTACCTCAAAATATACACGTAACCCATTATATTGTCAAGGTATTTTACTTTTTCAGGAGACCCTACTTAGCCACTGTTCTATTTCCAGAGATGCCTGTGAGATGAGAGCGCCGCAGGTCTTTTTGTCTTTGCCGGTAAGAACAAAGGGTATCGCATAAACTGGAACACTGAAGACTCTTTCCAGCAGATCGATGGTATTGCGTTTTCTATTATCCACCTTTTGATGATACGCGTAACTGTCCCCCGCTTCTTCATTAAACCCGAAGTCATCGATTATCAGGATACTCTGAATTGCGCCCAGTTTCAAAATGCTTCTGACCATCTCCCAGAATCCCGGATCGGCCTTGTGCGCACCGATATCAGCGGAATTGGCGACGACAAATTCCTGAGATACAGTCGCGCCGGGCACATCCTTCAGCGATATCGCCCCTGCACCCATTTTCTTGAGAAATCCAACGATATAATCCGTAGCCTCGGCGTAATGATCGGTGGCAATAACAGTAATAACGGAAGGTTCTCCGCTTAATTTTCGCAGGATGGAACGCCACCGACCCTCGACAGTGGAATGACCAAAATAACTGCCAACAAAACGCGAAGCGCAGAGACGTATCTCTCCATCTGAAACAGTGGGAGGCAGGTTTTCCCTGATCCTCCTGTACATGACCTCTCTGTAGCCAATGGAGGTAGTGCTCCCCTCCTCCCAAGAAGGATTGACTATCTCTTTCCAGAATGTTTCCGGGTCCGCTATACCCAGACCCGCAAGGCCGCTCCGATCCAGTTCTCCTGTCAGGTTGTTATCTTCTCCAAACCGGACAGCATCCAGACTGAGGGTGCCTGAATAATCAAATATGACAAGTTTTTCAAACATCATACACGACCCGTTCTTCCCCGTGCATCTGCTATTATACCGGCCAGTTCCCTTGACGCCGTCTCGGGATCGGACGCGGCGCATACAGCGGAGACCACGGCAACGCAATCGGCGCCTGACTTTACCACATCTGCCGCATTGGATGCGTTCAGTCCTCCGATGGCAACAAGCCGATGGTGCGAAAAGGCCCTGATCCTGGCAAGACCGTCCAGCCCCCAGGCGCCTTTTGTATTGGTCTTAGTGGGCGTTTCAAAGACAGGACTGACACCGATATAATCACAATCAAGGGTCTCGGTCTCCTCGACGTCCTCCCATGTCTCCACAGACAGGCCAATAATCGCTCCGGGACCCATGAGTGACCGCGCCATCTTATACGGCATGTCGTCCTGTCCCACATGCACGCCATCCGCCTTCACCGCGAGCGCCACATCAACACGGTCATTTATAATCAGGGGCACACTATAGGGTTTGAGGATCTCTTTGATTCTCAGGGCTTCTTCGATAAAATCCCGTGTGGACTGATCCTTTTCACGTATCTGCACATAACGGGCACCACCCTTTATAGATTGCAATATCACATCTTCGAGGGAACTGTCGCCACACAGACCACGATCGGTAACCAGGTACAGACCCTTCATTGTCACTCTCCTGTCCTGATACGATTTGTCAGGTCGTCCTCAGACAACTGGAAAAGTGCATCCAGAAAGCCGACCTGCAGGCTGCCCGGCCCTTCGGAACTTTCAGCGGCAATCTCTCCGGCGATACCCATCACTGCCATGGCCCCCGCGGCCGCAGTCGGAAAAGAGGAATTGACGGCGGCAAAGGCGCCGCACAGGGCGGTGGCCGCGCAGCCCATACCGGTAACTTTTCCCATCATCGGGTGTCCGTTTTCAATTGTTATCACACTCTCACCATCCACGATATAATCAATCTCTCCGCTTATACAAACGGTACTGCCTGCATTTCTGCTCAGGTGCTTTGCCGCATCAAGTGCGGCGGAAGAAGGATCGGAGCTGTCCACTCCCTTTGTCTTTGCTTCTTCTGACACAAGCGCCATGATCTCGGAGGCATTTCCACGGATAATAGCAGGAGAAACGGCATCGATGAGGTCATGGCAGGTTTTTGTTCTATAGGAGGTTGCTCCGGCCCCTACCGGGTCCAGAATAACCGGTATCCCAAGATCGCCAGCCCGTCTGACGGCGCAGAACATAGCCTTCACCCATGATTCACTCAGGGTACCTATATTGATAACCAGGGCACGGGCAATACCTGTCATCTCCTCCACTTCCTCCACGGCATGTGCCATAACCGGAGACGCCCCTATCGCCAGAAGCGCGTTGGCAGTGCCGTTCATCACCACGTAATTGGTTATGTTGTGGATCAGGGGAGAGGTCTCCCTGATCTTTTTAACATCCAGCCAAATATCCTTTGCTGTAATCTTCATGGAATTCCTCCTATCTTCCCAGGATGGTCGCCACGTCCACCTTCTTTTCAATAAGATCGTAACGAAGGGCAAAATCGGCGAACTTCTGCCATTTTTTCATGTCACAACTCTGACTGTGGGCGTAAAGCGGAAGCGTTATTGCGAAGGCCTTCGATTCCATATCCCGCGGGGCTTCGGGCACGGCGTTGAAATAGGTCTCAAGTGCCCTTTGGGGATCTTTCCTCGCCCGGGAAATGGCGCGATCTATCGCCAGAGCAAAGCCTCTGACAGCCTCTGGCCTTTCCGTCACCGTCTGTTTTCCACTTATAAAAACCAGCTCGTCGTAGTCCGGGATTCCCCATTCGCTCAGCTCGAAATACCCCGGTTTGTACCCTTTTTCCTCAAGCGCT
Organism: Syntrophaceae bacterium; assembly: GCA_030619435.1. GTDB lineage: Bacteria > Desulfobacterota > Syntrophia > Syntrophales > UBA2210 > UBA2210. The sequence continues at coordinate 3,836 of JAUXBI010000101.1, read as the reverse complement.
ATGGTTTCGTAGTTTTTATAGGGTCCCATAATCGCGTCAACCTTCCCCGCCACCAGAGACTGGACAATCGAGAAACCCACATTGATCGGCTCGTAGCTCTTGATCCCGTTGATCTTGGCAAATGCCTCCATAAGCACATCCATCATGCCCGGAACGGTGTACCCTATCGTCTTGCCTTCCAGGTCTGCCGGGCTTTTGATCCCTTTCCCCTTCAGAAAGAGGAGAACACTGAGGGGATGTTCCACCAGTCTTCCAACAACCTGAATATTAAGGCCGACTGAGGCGCCGATAATCACCTGTGGCTCGTATGAAACTGCGATGTCAACATTACCGGAAGCGGCAAGCTTCATGGCGTCTGTAGTCGAGGAAGGTGTTAATATCGTGACATCGAGCCCCTCATCGCTGAAAAAACCTTCCTGCTGCGCCACATAGATGGGTAGATGGTCTATGTTGGGAAACCAGTCCAGCATGACCGTAATCCTCTGCGTAGCGCAGATGGGAGACGCCGTAAGCAGAAAAAACGACGCCAGGATAATTGAAACAAATACCTTAAAACTGTTCTTCATAATCATATTTTCCCTTTCTTGATTTCCAGGCTTTTGTTGGGTTTCGTACCTCAACCCAACCTATAACTTTATTTCCAGTAAATGACTCTCTTTTCCAGAAAACCGACAAATACCCACATGGCGAGCCCCATAACGGAGAGGCACAGTATCGCCGCAAAGACCAGCGACACCTGCAGCCTCGCGTTGGCCTGTATCATCAGATAACCCAGACCCTTTTGCGCTCCCACCCATTCTCCGATGACCGCTCCTATCGTGGCAACGGTGACTCCCACCTTCAACCCGGAAAAGAAATATGGAAGGGCCCATGGCCAGTAGAGGAGTCGCATCTTCTTCCAGAATCCAGCGCCCATCAGATCGAAGAAAACCGCATATTCACGATCACAGTTCTTATATCCCTCAAGCAGACTGACAGTTATGGGAAAGAAGATGATAATCGCCGCCATCAGAACCTTACTGGAGAGACCGTATCCAAGCCATATCACCAGGAGAGGCGCCAGGGCGAATACGGGCACCGCCTGAGACGTCACGAGAAAAGGCGACAGGGCCCGTTCGACCGAGGGGCAGGCAAACATGACCGTCGCAAGTGGCACCGCGACCAGCAGGGACAGGAAGATCCCCATTATTATCTCCAGCGCGGTCACACCCGCGTGCGGCAGGAGAAGAGAGGCTTTAAATACTGTCGTCTTTAATATCTCGCTGGGGGCAGGAAGGATAAAATCAGGGATAGAAAACCACCCGCAGGCAAACTCCCAAGCTGCAATGACAGCCAGGACAATCAGCAGGGAAATCCAGTTAGATCGTTCCATCGAAATCCCCCTCCAGTTCTTCAAGCACGTGCTCTTTTATCTTCAGCAATTCAGGATTACCGCTCCTTCCGGGTTTCGGCATATCCAGGACAAACCGCTCCCTTACCCGCATCGGCATAGGCGTCAGAACAAGCAGTTCATCAGACATCAGAAGGGCCTCATCTATATCGTGCGTGATCATCAGTATGGTTTTGTTAAACTCACTCTGGAGCAACAGGAGCAAGCCTTGGAGACTTCTTCGGGTTATAGCGTCAATGGAGGAAAGGGGTTCGTCCAAGAGAACCAGTTCATGCTCGAACATCAGGGTTCTTACCAGCGCGCAACGCTGGCGCATGCCGCCAGACACTTTCTGTGGTGTATAATCCTCGAACCCATCCAGTCCCAGGCGCTCAAACAGGGCTATAGTTTTTTCCCGCGAATCGTTCTCGTCAGATCCTGCAATCTTTACCGGGAGCATGGCATTGTCAATCAGGGAAAACCACGGGAGAAGCAGGTCTTTCTGCTGCATGTAAGCCACCCTGCCCATCAAATCGGGTACATCTTCTCCAAGCCAGGATATCCTGCCGCTATCCCTGGAAAAAACGCCGGTCAGTACATCGAAAAACGTGCTCTTACCGCAACCGGACGGCCCTATAAGAGTGGTAAAACCACCCCTGCGCACGGTCAGGTTAAACCCTTCCATAACGGTGAGACCCTCAAATTTCTTTGTCAGACCTGAAACTGAAAGCATAACAGCCTCTATTCCTTAAAACCACTTTCGGGCATACCACCGTCCTTGAACAGATAGGCCATGTGGTTGGTCGGTCCATGACCGCTGCCTATGCAGAAGGAATGCCTGATAGCCATGGTTATATAATCCTTCGCCCTTCTAACCGCTTCGAACACATCCATTCCCTGGGCGAGCCCCGTGGCAATAGCGGCGGAGGTGGTGCATCCGGTACCGTGCGTATTCTTTGTGTCTATTCTCTCTGAGGTAAACTCATGAAAGTCTCTGCCATCATAGAGAACATCCAGGGCATCCCCCGACATGTGCCCCCCTTTTAAAAAGACATTTTTTGCACCCATCCGGTTTATGTCTCTGGCCGCTTCTTTCATGTCCTCAACAGTTGTAATCTTCATCCCGGTCAGTTCTTCCGCCTCCGGAATATTGGGGGTTATTACAAATGCCAGTGGTAAAAGCTCTTCTATCAGGGTCTTCTTCGCATCCTGTCTTATAAGCATCGCCCCCCCCTTGGCTACCATCACCGGATCAACTACGAGTTTTTTTATACTGTATTCCTCTATTTTTTTCGCAACGGTTCTCATGATCTCAGAGCTGGAGAGCATCCCCGTCTTTGCGGCGTCAACACCGATGTCGGCAGCCACTGCGTCGAATTGTTTTTCAATGAAATCGGTGGGCACTTCGTGGATTCCATGCACACCTAACGTATTCTGAGCGGTCAGGGCCGTGATCACACTCATGCCGAACCCTCCGAGTACGGTAATCGTCTTCAAATCCGCCTGTATTCCTGCACCGCCGCCGGAATCCGATCCCGCTATCGTCAACACTCTTTTTATCGCCATATCTTACCCCTCTAACCCCGATAAACGGGATAAGTGCGTTAATGAAATTATTTTCTGCCAAAAAACGCAGAAAATAATTTCTAACTTACTAAACTTCGAACTGTCTTATAATCAGCAGATACCCCGACTTCACCGAAATTGTCCCTCTTGTTCCGATCAGCCTGTTGCTCACGCCGTATGGCCTTCCAATCTTCATTAACCCGTTGGAAAGAGGATACCTGAAACCTTCGAGAGTTATACCTCTGACGTCTGAAGAGATGGGAATCAGAGAAACTGTTTCGCCCTCTCTGCCGTCGATTACACATGACCGGTCAATGACAAAAAGTTCGCAATCCTTATCCACTATTTTCGCGTCAACGCCCCTCTTCGCGCACATCACAAGGAGGGATATATTCGCCAGCATATGATCAACCCTCCCTCCGAGGGCACCGAATATGCGTATTTCATCCGGATTCATTCCGAACGCGTATTCAAGCGCAAGCTGTGTATCAGTTTCGTCCTTATCTCCGGGATATCTGATAATCCCGCTCCCCTTTGTCTCAAAATATCTCAGGGTATTTTCATCAATAGAATCCATGTCGCCCACAATAAAATCGGGTGTTATATCAAACATTTTCAATATTTGCGCCGCGCCGTCGGCGCATATAATCACCGAACTGTCGATACCCCTGATTTCCTCATAAAGAGACTGCGGATCATTCACGACACCACCCGATATGATAAAGATTATCTTATTCATGCAATCAGCCCCCGTGCAGAAACAAAAAAAGATGCACTCGTAAAAAGTCGATTTTAGATGGCAAAGTAAAAAGCTCCAAATTCAAGGCGCGCAAATCCTGAGGAGAGAGATGTACTTATTGCTACGTCGCAATGAGGAAGGATGCGGCGCAACGCTGAAGTT
>JAUXBI010000105.1 GCA_030619435.1 Syntrophaceae bacterium | reverse complement strand
TACGATCCGACTTACAGTTTTGGTGTACTCTGTCACCGACTCAAGAGAGTCAAGTGTTGTATTGGCCTTGTCGATTGCTTTATCGAGTGTTGCTAGTTTTTCTTCGGCCTTTGTGTTCTTTTCGGCTACTTCTTGCGAAATAGTTTCGGCTTTCTTGGCCTGCTGCGCGACAAGGTCCACCGTCGCGCTCTGTGACTCCACTCGTTTCTTTAGGTCAGCAACTGCGCTTGCGTCAGACTCCGCTTGCTGAGCCGCAGCTTTGATAGTGCCAACGCCTTCAACACTCAGTTCCGTAATGCGGTCGCTTAGAACAAGTGCTAGCCCTGCAAATACAGCAAGTGTGCACAGGGCCACGATGGTGCCTTTGTGTGTACCGTGGGCTGTCACCCACCATGAGGTGATTGCTATGCTATTCAGTATCAACAAGATGCCTAGTATTTTCATATATTCATTCCTCTCTTTGCACCCAACGGCGAGGCTGAGAACATTAGCTCAGCCTCGCCGTTACCGGGCGCGTAGCGCCAGGTAACATTTACATATAAGGCAATTTTGCCTGATCCCGATATATCGGGATTGAACCGATAAACAGGCAAATTTGCTTGTTTTCAATATTCAATATAGTATATTCTCTCTGATCACGAAAAAAACAATAAAGCAGGAAGAAAGCTATGTCAAGTAAGATTCTTGATGATATGCGCGATGTTATGCGACGGCTGCACTATTCGATTCGCACAGAGAAAAGCGACAGCGAAGGGGTAAAGCCTTGTGTCCTTCACTTTATCTTCGAAATCGTCTGATGACCGTTGCGTATCATCGGATGTCTGTGGTTTAAGGTAAGCTTTCGCCTTGAAGGGTATTCCTACAGTTTTTGCAAGCGACAGGACAATCATTTGAAAGATTTATCATCGAGTTTCGACATATTGAAAAAGAAGTTTCCGGGTTATGAGGACAGGTCGGAGCAGCGCGAGATGGCGGATGAGATTATGGGCTCTTTTCTGGATGGGAGGAATCTGCTGATTGAGGCCGGGACGGGCGTCGGGAAGTCTTTTGCTTACCTTATCCCCGCGATACTTTCGCGCGAGAAGACCATTATATCCACATCCTCTCTGGCCCTTCAGGATCAGCTTGTAAAGAAGGATCTTGTGTTCCTTCGAAAGGCGTTGCCGCGGAAGTTCTCGTTCGGGATACTCAAGGGGAAGAACAACTATGTGTGCCTGAAGAGGGAACGGGAATATGCCGGAAGCGGCAAGTTTTATCTAAGATTTCGCAAATGGCTGTCGGAGACTGAGACGGGTGAAAGAAGCGATATTTCCTTCACTCCGAAGTTCTGGGCGGAGGTCTGCGGCGATTCTCAGGATTGCGGCGGACGTACATGTCCCTTCTACGGCAGGTGTTTTTATTACAGGCATTACCGGAAGCTTTACGCCACGGACATCCTCGTGGTCAACCATCACTTGCTGGTATATGATCTGCTTTCGGATTTCAGTCTGTTGCCGTTCCACAAACAATTGATCATAGATGAGGCTCCCCATATCGAGGATGTCATATCAACCGTTCTCGGCAGTACCCTGAATTATTCGAGGACGGTATGGCTTCTTTACCGGCTCAGAGGATTGAAGGTGGTCGTTGATCATCTTTTTCCACAGGTGGAATCATTTTTTAAGAAGAGTGATATGCCGCCCTGGCCCGTGTCTCCCGTGCCTGATCCTGTTATAGAAAAGCTGAAAAAGTTGAGGAAGGATCTTGCACTGAACAAAACAGCTTCGGTGCTGGGGAAACGCAAGAAATCCACGGTGGATGAGGAGCTCAGGGACAGGATAGAAACAACCATCGGTTATATCGAATCGTTCGCGGCGGATATGGATGATTTTATAGGACAGGGCAACAAGGATAAGGTGTATTATACAGAGGGATCGAATGGCAGCATGGAGCTTAAAAGCAGCCTTGTGGAGTCGGGAAATGCTTTTGAAAATCTCATGCGCGCTTACAGCAGCGTGATTATGACATCCGCCACGCTGACATCGGGGGAAAACTTTGCCTTTCTGAAAAAGAGGCTGAATATCGAAGACTTTGGGGAAAAGATTATCGGTTCCCCCTTTGATTACAAAGAGCAGTCTCTGCTGTATATCGACAAAGATCTGCCAAAGCCTGACAATGAAAACAGCGGCCCCTTCCAGAAGGAAAGCCTGAAGGTGATTGAAAAACTTATCGGGGCGTCACGCGGCAGGGCACTGGTGCTTTTTACATCTTACAGGCACCTCAATTTTGTCGCGGAAAATGTGGAGACGCAATATCCCTTCAAGAGCCAGGGAGATATGCCACCGGCGAAACTTATCAAATGGTTCAAGGATACACCCGATTCCGTGCTGTTCGCGACGGCCACCTTCTGGCAGGGGATCGACATAAAGGGGGATGATCTCAGCCTGGTGATAATTGTCAGACTTCCATTCAGCTCGCCGGGTGATCCGGTGTACCAGGAGAGGTGCGACAGGTTGAAGGGCAGGTGGTTTTACGACCTCGCGCTTCCCCACGCGACACTGTCCCTGCGGCAGGGGTTTGGCCGGCTTATCAGGGGGCGTGATGAGTACGGGGTGGTTGCCATACTGGACACGCGGCTTGTAAAAAACTCGTATGGTAGATATATTGTCTCATCATTGCCGCCGGCGGATATAACCCACGATATAAGGGATGTGGAGGTCTTTTTCGACAGCCATCAATAATAAAGAATGGAAGGAGAACAGGGATGTTTGATTATCTGCTTACAGAAGAACAGATCAAGATAAGGGATGAAGCCCGTGACCTTGTCAAATGGGTTCCCAAACAGATGATTCTGGACATGGATAAGGATGAAATCAAGTTTCCGAAAGAGTTTCTCCGGGAGGCCGGGCGCAGGAATCTCCTGGGGTGTCGCTATCCCAAAAAGTGGGGCGGCCGGGACATGGACTGGGTGACAACCTGTGTGCTTATGGAAGAGATCGGAACACTCGGGTATGAATTTGCCTGCGTTTTTGGCGTGGGAGCGGAACTTGTGTGCGACGCCATTGTTCAGCATGGCACGGATGAGCAGAAAGAAAAATATGTAAAGCCCCTCCTGAAGGGTGAAATCTTTGCCGCGGAATGTCTTACTGAACCGAGGGGTGGATCAGACTTTTTCGGGGCTACCACCATAGCCGAGGACAAGGGTGATTATTTTCTCCTGAACGGACAGAAAAGGTTTATCGTCGGAGGGGAGGGCGCGGACTTCTTCCTGCTTTACGCGAGGACTGATCCGAATGCTGCCAAACCGCAACAGGCCCTGTCGGCGCTGATAGTGGATCGCGGGCCGGGAGTGGAGACAAAGTACCAGTACGGCCTGATGGGTTGCCGTGGAGGCGGGACCGCGCGTCTAATATTCAAGGATGTGAAGGTGCCGAAAGAAAACGCGGTCGGAAAGATTCACGGGGGCTATGATGTCTTCAATACCATGATGATTCCAGAGAGACTAGGCACGGCTGTGATGACCATAGGAGCGGCTCAGTCTGCCGTTGATATAGCCACCAATTATACATCGCGCAGAAAGGCCTTCGGACAGATTATCGCGCAGTTTGAGGGTGTGAGTTTTCAGGTGGCGGAAGCGGTCATGCTTCTGGACGCGGCCCGGGCGATGGGTTACGTGACAGCGCGCGCCGTGGATGAAGGTGTTGATATGCACCGTGTCCGTCGTATGGTGTCCGAGTCGAAGAAATTCATAACGGAATCATGCCAGAAGGCAGTCCACAACGCCATGCAGGTTGTCGGGGGGATAGGCTACACCAACATATTCCCGATAGAGCGAATATTCCGGGATGTGCGCCTCGCCTCCATCTGGACAGGCACCAGCGAGGTGATGTCCATGGTGGTTGCGCATGAGTGGTACAGGGAATTTTTGACGAGTAAACAGGCAACCCGCGCGCGCGATTTTGAGGCCGACGCCGAAGAGGCCGATGCCCTGGATGAAAAGATATACGAGTAGGGTTCAAGGTTCAGGGTATAGGGGTCAGGGATTGGGCACTATCTGGTAAGTAACGCGATAACCTCTATATGTTTTGTCTGGGGGAACATGTCGACAGGTTGCAGGGTTTCAAGAGAAAATCCCCTGCCGGTCAGGTACCTGATATCGCGTGCCTGGGTGGCGGGATTGCAGGAAATATAGACAATTCTTTTCGGCTTCAGTGTGTCAATACGCGCAAGAGTCTTTTTCGTGCAGCCGGTTCGTGGCGGATCTATAAGCACGACATCCGCGCGGGTGTTCTCTTTTATAAATCTGCCCAGTATGTTCTCCACATTCCCCTTATAAAAACGGGTATTTGTAATGTCATATTTTTGGGTGTTGTGCGTTGCGCAGTGAACGGCTGTGCCACTGATTTCCATGCCGAGCACCTTCGTGACGCGGGGGGCGATAAAAAGAGAAAAAAGGCCGGAGCCGCAGTAGCAATCCAGTACTGTGTCGGATTCTTTCAGATCACACATATCGATAATCTGTTCTATCAATGTGTCCACCAGGTATATATTTCCCTGGAAGAAACCGTCGTTTGCAACCTGCACTTCTTTTTCTTTCGCGGTTCTTGTAATGTATTTCCCGGGGGGATAGGTGGTTTCAGACCAGAGGATGTATCTCTTGCGGTATGAGGCAATTTCCCCCGAGGCGAGCATTTCCCGGAGCTTGCGGTATTCTGTATTTATGGATTCATCCACAATGTTGCATGTTTCTATCTCGACCAGTTTTCCTCCTACTGTGTCCATGAAGCCCAGGTTCAATTGCCCGTCGGCGTCCGGGAGACAGTGGAATTCCGCTTTCCCCCTATAGTTAAAGGCCTGTGGCGAAGGGATGATAGCCTTTATCGGTGGAGACGCGATTTTTCCTATTCTTTCAAAGGATTCCGCGACCTGTCTTTCTTTGGTTTCCAGTTGGACATTATACGATATGTGCTGATACTGGCATCCGCCGCATGTGGAAAAGTGGGGGCATACAGGTTCGACCCTGTCAGGCGACGGGGTGATTATTTCCCTTATCTCACCGATACAGTAGTTTCTTTTCACCTCCACGATCTTCGCCTCGACCGTGTCTCCGGCAGCGGTAAAGGGGATAAAAACGACCATGTCATCAACCCGTCCAACTCCATTGCCTCCAAAAGCGACAGCCTTGATAGAGGTTTTGATTATGTCTCCTGCGTGTAATTTGTTATCCATAGCTACTCTTTATACATTGGCGTGGGAAGGAAAACAAACCTTTATTTTTCTTTACAATCATGGTGAATATTGGTATCTCCGTGCTTCATTTTTTTGCTTGAGGGATAATATGCCAATAGAGGAAAACAACAACATACACCGCATTAAAACAGCTGACAGGGAGATCATCCTGATAGGCACTGCGCACGTTTCCAGAGACAGCGCTGATCTGGTGGAGAGGGTTATAGAAGAGGAAAAACCCGACACCGTATGTGTAGAGCTGTGCCAGTCCCGGTATGACGCGATCACGCAGAAGGCCAACTGGGAAGATATGGATATCCTTAAGATAATCCGCAAGAAACAAACCGCCCTCCTGCTGTCACAGCTTATAATGGCATCGTTCCAGAAGAAACTCGCGGAGAAGTTCAACATAAATCCCGGCGAGGAGATGATACGCGCGATAAACAAGGCGGAAGAGACGGGAGCGCAAATTGTGCTGGCCGACCGCGATATTCGCACCACTATGAAAAGAACATGGCGAAATATGCGGTTCTTCAACAAGCTGCGGTTTCTTTTTGAACTGATTTCCTCCGTTTTTATGGCTGAGGATGTCAGCGAGGAAGATATAGAAAAGCTGAAAGAACGCGATGCCCTTGAACTGGCCCTCCAGACCTTCGGTAAAGAGTTGCCTGAGATCAAGACCACACTGATTGATGAAAGAGACCAGTTTCTGGCCCACTCGATTGCCGGCGCGCCCGGTGATAAGATAGTCGCGGTTGCAGGCGCCGGTCACGTGCCCGGAATACTGAAGAATCTTGACAGAGACATAGACATCGCCGCTATAAACGAGGTTCCGCCAAAGGGCAGGGTGGGGCGGTTTGCAGGATGGGGAATTTCTCTTGTCGTTGTAGGGATCATAGCCGCGGGATTCTTTCATTCAGGAAACCAGGCGGGCCTGAATATGATTAAATGGTGGGTTCTTGTGAACGGTGTATGCGCGGGTCTGGGCGCTGCGCTAATCCTGGCTCATCCACTTACAATTATCGTTTCAATCGTTGCCGCGCCCCTTACGTCAATAAACCCCATGATAGCGGCCGGGTGGGTTGCGGGTCTTACAGAGGCAC
>JAUXBI010000049.1 GCA_030619435.1 Syntrophaceae bacterium | reverse complement strand
CGGCGTTTATGTCCGATCAGGGAAGTTGTGAGCATTGCTTGATGTAAGCCGTGTTGCGGACAGCCTGATTGTGAATTGACAAATTTTGATTTTTTCAGTGAACTCTATTTAAATATGGTTTCCTGTCAAAAAAACTTGACAAGGTTATGGAGTTGTGGTTAGTACTCTCCGATTTTAGCAAGTGCCTTGACGGGGTTTTTAAGGGTAGTTTTTAACTTTCGAATATTTCTCACATAATATTTAGATCGAGGAATGGTGAGTAATAATGGTAGAGCTGAATTATACAGTCTGGATCCAGATGGTCAATTTTATCCTGTTAATTTTCATACTGAATTTTCTTCTTTATAAGCCTGTCTTAAAAATTATCGAAAAGAGAAATAAGAAGCTTGAAGAGTCGGATGAGGAAGTAAAATCTCTCAACGAAACAATAGAGCGTAACATGGCCGAATACGAGGGGAAAGTGCGCCAGGCAAGGGCAGAGGCTGTTGTCCAGAGAGATGAAATTGAGGAAGAGGGAGCAGAACAGGGGAAAGTTATAATCGGGAAAGTAAGGGATGAGATCTCGGAGAAACTGGGAGACTTTAAGACTAAACTGCAGAATGAAACGGATAAAGCCAGGGGCGTCCTGAGGGATCAAACCGGAACGATAGCTACGGATATTTCTGAAAAGGTATTGGGAAGGGGTATATAGATGAAGCGCCTTTTAGTTGTTTTTGGTTTAATCTCGATATTGTTACTGGCTTCTGCCACCTTTGCCGTTGCTGATAACAGCCATGAGAGTGAGGGCGGTCTGCAAAGCGAAAAAACCCTGCAGAGCATTGGGGCAAAAGAAGGTGTGGAAATAGAAGCCGAAGATGTAGCCATGGAAGATATTGCCGAAGAGGAACATCATGGAGAGGATCATGGCAAGGAAAAACTTATCAATTTTGGTTGGAGATTTCTTAATTTTGTCGTATTGCTTGTAGTCCTTTACAAGCTTTCAGCCAAGGCTATCAGGAATTTTTTCGTCTCTGATCGGGAGTCCATCAGGACTTCGCTGGAAGAAGCGGTAGCGGCAAAAGAGGAAGCGGAAAAGAAACTTGAGGAACATTCCGCCAGATTGGACAAGGCTGCAGGAGAGATACAGGGGATCTCTGACATGATAAAGGCGCAGGGGGTTGCCGAGAAAGAAAAGATTATAGAAGAGGCGAAAAGATCTGCCAAGAAAATGGAGGAAGATTCAAAGGCCAGGATGGATCAGGAATTTAAAAAGGCTCTTAAGCAACTCAGGACGGAGGCGGCAGAGCTTTCTATTAAAATGGCCGAGGAAATTTTAAAAAAGAACATCAAAGAAAAAGATCACGAGAATATGGTCAATGATTTCTTGGATAGGATGGTGAGCCGAAATTGATTGGTAGCGATATTGCAAAGAGATATGCCAGGGCGTTGTTTGATATAGCGCAAAAGGAAGATAAAATAGAGGTCATCTATGGTGAGCTTAAGGGATTCTCTTCCGTATTGAAGGAAAGCGGGGATCTGTCGGAATTTTTTGCCAATCCCGTATTCGACAATTCTGATAAATCGGCCGTTATAGGAGATATTCTTGATAAGATTGGCATGTCGACCACTACGTCGAATTTTCTGATGCTGCTGGTGGATAAGAGAAGGGTTGATATCCTTGAGCAGATTGAAGAGTGTTATCAAAGATATATGGATGATGTCTTAAATAAAGTAAGAGTCGGCGTAAAAACGGCATTTCCACTGTCAAGTGAACTGTCCGCGAGGATTAAGAAACAGATGGAAGGCCTGACCGGAAAGAATGTTGAGATGGTTATTGACGAAGATCCATCATTGTTGGGTGGTGTTGTCATAGGAGTCGGCGATACCCTTTACGATGGCAGTGTTAAAGCTCAGTTGAACAGCATAAGGGGACTCATAGGGGAGGAGATGTAGAGGATGGATGCAATCAGGGCAGAGGAAATAACACAGGTAATTTCCAAACAGATAAAGGATTATGAGAAGAAACTGGATGTCAGTGAAACAGGCACTGTCCTGTCGGTTGGTGATGGCATTGCCAGAGTTTACGGCGTGGAAAATGCCATGGCCATGGAACTTCTGGAGTTTCCCGGTGGTATATTGGGAATGGTGCTCAACCTTGAAAGAGACAACGTTGGTGTCGCTATTCTGGGCGAAGATATACATATCAAAGAGGGCGATGTAGTCAAGAGAACAGGCAGGATAGCGCAGGTCCCTGTGGGAGAGGCTGTTCTAGGGCGCGTTATTGATGCCACGGGAGAGCCTCTGGATGGGAAAGGCCCGATAGAGACAGACACGCACAGCAGGATAGAAATGGTCGCGCCCGGTGTTATCGACAGACAGCCGGTTAACCAGCCTGTCTATACGGGGTTGAAATCTATTGATGCCATGACGCCTGTCGGAAGAGGACAGAGAGAACTCATCATCGGGGACCGCCAGATAGGTAAGACGGCTATATGCGTAGATGCCATTATCAGGCAGAAGGATACCGGAATCAAATGCATATATGTTGCCATAGGACAGAAAAAATCGACGGTGGCGCAGGTGGTGGAAGTTCTGAGAAAGCACGATGCCATGAGTTACACATGCGTCGTTTCAGCCTGTGCCAGTGATCCAGGGACGTTGCAGTACATAGCCGCGTTCTCGGGGTGCAGCATTGGAGAATATTTCAGGGACAACGGTCAGGACGCCCTGATCATGTATGACGATCTCTCCAAACAGGCAGTGGCTTACCGGCAGATATCGCTTCTCCTGAGAAGACCCCCCGGACGTGAGGCATATCCCGGAGATATCTTCTATAATCACTCGAGACTTCTGGAACGAGCCGCAAGGGTGAACGAAAAACTGGGTGGTGGATCCCTTACAGCGCTCCCCATTATCGAGACCCAGGCTGGGGACGTCTCCGCATTTATTCCCACGAACGTCATTTCCATTACTGACGGTCAGGTTTACCTTGAGCCGGATCTGTTCTATTCCGGTGTACGGCCCGCGATCAATGTTGGTCTGTCTGTTTCGAGGGTTGGCGGCGCGGCACAGGTAAAGGCCATGAAACAGGTTGCCGGTACCTTGAAACTTGACCTTGCGCAGTACAGGGAACTGGCCTCTTTCGCACAGTTCGGGAGTGATCTCGACAAGGCAACCCAGGCTCAGCTGAACAGGGGAATCAGGCTTGTCGAAATCCTGAAGCAGCCCCAGTATCAGCCGATGTCTCTGTCCCAGGAAGTGGTGATATTGTACGCGGGCGTCAGGGGATTTGTAGATAAATATCCTGTAGAAAGTATTAAGGATTACGAAAAGCAGCTCTTGAGTTTTGTGGATGGCAAACATTCGGATGTAATGAAGGAGATAGATGAGAAGCAGGAGCTTAGTCCGGAACTGGACAACAGGATAAAAGAGATGCTGACGGAGTTTGATTCGGTATTCACTGCCGGGTAGGGAAGCCGATATCCGGGTACTGTATAGTATAATCCGGACATGGCACAGGGGAGCGGTTGTTAATGGGTGCATCATTAAAAGAGATTAAAAGACAATCTGTAGCCGTAGATAAAACCAGACAGATCACCAGGGCTATGAACATGGTGGCGGCGTCGAAATTGAAGTCGGCACAGTTGAAAATGGAAAATTTCAGGCCTTATGCGGATAAGCTTATGGGTGTGTTCGGCAGTTTAGCCGGTAGAGCGGAATCAACCACCAGTCCCCTGCTTGCCGTGCGTGAGCCACGCAGGGTCAGGGTAATTATGATGACGTCGGACAGAGGCCTCTGTGCCGGATTTAATACGAATATAATAAAGGAAGTCGGTAATTTTACAAAGGAAAAGAATGAGGAAGGCCTGGAAGTGTCGTTAGTCGCCGTCGGTAAGAAGGGAAGAGATTCTTTCAGGAAAAAAGGAAATATAGTTGATGAGTATGTAGAGAAACTGGGCAGTTTTGATATGAGTCTTGCCACAGAGATTGCGGAGGAGGCGGTGCCTTCCTTTATCGCGGAAGAGTATGACGAATTGTACCTTTGCTATAATGAATTCCGGAACGTTTCCTCACAGAAGCCTGTCATGATCAGATTACTGCCGGCATCTACCGTCGGGTCAGGTGTGGCAGAATCCGAGTCCACGATTGAATATATATACGAACCTTCGGAAGAACAGCTTCTGGCCCATATTATCCCCATGTATCTGAGGGTGCTTATCTACAGGGGATTGCTGGAAACGTCAGCCGGTGAACATGGTTCCAGGATGGTTGCGATGGATAATGCGACGAGTAATTGTGAAGAAATGATACAGAGCCTGACCCAGCAGTTTAACAGGGCGCGGCAGGCGGCTATCACTGCCGAACTTATGGATATTGTAGGCGGTACAGAGGCGTTGTCGGCAAAGAAGTAGCCGCATATAATAGGACAAACTACGTAAGGAGATGGGAATGAATACAGGAAAGATTGTACAGGTAATTGGTCCTGTGATCGATGTGGAATTTGAAGAGGGAAGCCTTCCCAACATTATGAATGCTATAACGATTACGAATCCGACCATTAACGATGAAGAGGATAATCTTGTTGTGGAAGTTTCCCTGCACCTTGGTGATAACGTGGTCAGATGTATCGCCATGGAGATAACGGATGGTCTCGTAAGGGGAATGGACGCCAGGGATACAGGCGCCCCGATCACGGTTCCTGTCGGAGAGGCCTGCCTGGGAAGGATACTCAATGTTATCGGGAAACCGGTTGACGGTCTGGGGCCGGTGGACACGAAGCACATGGCGCCGATTCATCGGGAGTCTCCTTCATTCATGGATCAGGATACCTCAGTGCATGTCCTTGAAACCGGTGTCAAGGTTATTGACCTTCTTGTTCCCTTCCCCCGTGGAGGAAAAATGGGATTGTTCGGGGGCGCGGGTGTTGGAAAGACGGTTGTTATGATGGAGCTGATTCATAACATCGCCATGCATCATGGAGGCATTTCGGTATTTGGTGGTGTTGGCGAGAGGACAAGAGAAGGTAATGACCTGTATCTGGAAATGAAAGAATCCGGGGTTATCAATAAGGCTGCTCTTGTCTACGGCCAGATGACAGAACCTCCGGGAGCGAGGGCCCGGGTGGCGTTGACGGCGCTCTCAGTTGCAGAGTACTTCAGGGATGAAGAGGGACAGGATGTGCTCCTCTTTATTGATAATATATTCAGGTTCACGCAGGCGGGTTCCGAGGTGTCGGCCCTCTTGGGAAGAATGCCTTCCGCAGTCGGATATCAGCCTACGCTGGCTACAGACCTTGGAGAACTTCAGGAAAGAATCACCTCGACAAACAAGGGTTCCATCACGGCGGTGCAATGCGTATATGTCCCGGCGGATGACCTGACTGACCCTGCTCCGGCTACAACATTTGCCCACCTTGACGGAACGGTTGTTCTTTCGAGGCCTATCGCGGAACTGGGAATCTATCCTGCGGTTGATCCGCTTGATTCAACATCTCGAATTCTTGACCCCAATGTTGTGGGTGAAGAGCACTATCAGACGGCAAGAGATGTGCAGATTATACTTCAGAGGTACAAGGACCTTCAAGATATCATTGCTATTCTTGGCATGGATGAACTTTCCGAAGAAGATAAATTGACGGTCAGCAGGGCGAGGAAGATTCAAAGATTCCTTTCGCAGCCCTTCTTTGTGGCCGCTCAGTTTACCGGTACCGAAGGCCAGTTTGTGAAGGTTGCGGATACAGTAAAGGCATTCAGGGAGATCCTGGATGGGAAACATGATGACCTTCCTGAACAGGCATTTTACATGGTCGGGGGGATAGAAGATGTCAAGAAAAAAGCGGCTGAACTTGCTGAAGACTAAGCCGGGGGATTGTTAGATGGCTGATGAACTTATATTGGAGATAGTTACACCTGAAAAGCTCGCATTCAGCGATATTGTTGGAGAGGTGACATTATCGGGAAGCGAGGGCGAATTCGGGGTGTTGATTGGTCACGCGCCGCTCCTGAGTTCTGTAAAATTCGGCGAGCTCAATTATACGAAAGACAACAAGAAAACATATTATGTTGCCGGTGAAGGATATGTGGAGATAACAAATCTCAAGGCAACAGTTCTTGTTGAATCTATCGAGAAGGCTGAGTCTATATTAAAGGAAGAAGCGCAGAAAGCCAAAGAATCGGCGGAAACGGAACTGGCCGGGATGAACAAGGATGATGCCGATTATGAGAGGGTAAAGAACACTCTGGACAGGGCTAACGAGAGACTTAAGGTTGCAGAAAAGGTGTAAAGAGATTTTCTGCGTAATTTCTTGTATGTCCGGGTATGTAGAGGTTAAAATATTCAAGCCAGGGGAGTAAGCTCTCCTGGCTTATTTTTTTGTGTGGCAGAGGAGTTGACTTGTGAGAAAGGCAAAGTATTCGCTCTGCAGGCTTTGAGTTATTCATTGACAAAGGGAATCACTCATTGTACTTCTGTTAGCAGTAAAGTGAGCGAGGCATGATACCATGCATGACAGGTTCATAAAGATCGTGGCAACGGGTCTGGGCAGTGGCCTTTCGCCTTTTGCCCCCGGCACGGCTGGGACGCTGATTGGCATACCTGTATATATGGTCTTTTCCCGCTTTTCGTGGTCACTCTATCTCTTGTCTGTTGTTGCCCTTTCACTTTTTGCTGTTTATGTTTCGCAAGAGGCGGAAAGGATATATGATGAAAAGGATCCGGGCCGGATCGTTATTGACGAAATAGTGGGATTTCAGGTCACCATGTTCCTGATTGCGCCTACCGTCTGGCATATATTCTGGGGATTTGTAATCTTTCGGATCTTTGACATTATCAAGCCGTTTCCCATACGCCTCTGCGAAAGGAAACTTCCCGGGGGCTATGGCGTGGTGGGTGATGACATAGTTGCCGGCATTTACGGGAATATAATACTGCTTCTGCTTATCAGATTTGTGATTTAAATAAATGTGATGAATATAGGGATACTGGTCATAGGAAACGAGCTGACAAGCGGCATGACGCAGGATACAAATTCTTCCTTTATAGCACGTGAACTGTACGAGCACGGGTGGGGAGTGTCTGCTGTGATGACCGTCGGTGACGATAGAGATGCGATCAGGGGAGGACTCGATTATCTCATGGAAATCGCCGACGCGCTGGTCGTTACGGGAGGACTCGGTCCGACGGTGGATGATATAACAACCGCAGCTGTTGCCAGTGCGTTTGACCTTAATTTATACACCGATGATGTCGTCCTCAAGCAGCTTAAGAGACGATTCAGCAGACTTAATATTCCGTGGACGGAAAACAACGCGAAGCAGGCGATGTTCCCTGAAGGGGCCGGTATCATAGATAATCCTGTTGGCACTGCCTGCGGATTCTTCCTGGAGCGGGGCGGTAGACCTGTCGCCGTCATACCCGGAGTTCCTGTCGAAGCAAGAAAAATGTTTTCAGACGGCGTGATTCCACTCTTCAGAGATAAGATCGCGTATCGTGAACATGTTGCGAAAAGGACGATAAAAACTTTTGGGCGTACCGAGTCCCGAATAGACCAGGCTCTTTCGCATGAAGATCTGAAGATCCCAGGAGTGAATATAGGCTTTTATCCCCGGTTTCCCGAGATACATCTGGTTGTCACATCCAGAGGTGAGGACAGTCGACGTACGGAAGAGAATCTCAGGGTTGTCTGCGAAAGAATAGAAGGGCAACTATACAGATATATATTCGGTTATGACGATGACACCATGGAGGGAGTAACAGCTGCTCTTCTAACTGATAGAGGGTTGACACTTTCGGTGGCTGAATCGTGCACCGGGGGTCTGATAACCGATCGGCTGACAGATGTGCCCGGTAGCTCGGTGTTTCTGGAAAGGGGTGTGGTTACATACAGCAATACCTCAAAGGTGGAACTTCTCGGAGTGCCCGCTTCAATCATAGAGAAACATGGTGCAGTGAGTGAAGAGGTCGCCATCCTGATGGCGGAGGGTGTGCAAAAACTTGCGGGCACGGATATAGGCCTGTCTACAACAGGTATCGCAGGACCTGCGGGTGGAACGGAAAAGAAACCTGTAGGGACTGTCTTTATCGCGCTGTCCGCCGGGGGTAACTCCACATGCCGCAGGTTTCTATTCAGGTGGGATCGCAGGAGAATAAAGGAGATATCGTCGCAGATAGCTCTGAATATGTTGAGGAGGTTTCTGACCATAGGAGTAGATTGACATAACAATGCCGGCGCATGTAAAATTATTCATCAGATCTAATATTAAAAAGGGTTGTCATGAATGACAGAAAATCCGTGAGGACATTTCTGGCGATAGAACTTCCGCCGGGCATAAAATATCTGATAGAAGGTATTAAGGAAAAGTTGACTCCCGCGCTGAAGGGGATAAGGTGGATCAGACCGGAGGCGATGCACCTTACATTGAAGTTTTTCGGCGATGTATCTCAGGATGATGTGGTCCGTATTTCGGAAGTTGTCGAAAGAAACGTCAGGGACATTGCTCCCATGGTACTGAATGTAGACTCGCCGGGGGGATTCCCCAGTTTGAAGAATCCGAGGGTATTATGGCTTGGCATAGGTGGAGATGTACAGAGATTGGAGGTTCTTCAGGCAGCGATTGAAAGAGACTTGGAAGAATGCGGTTTTCCGGGAGAAAAAAGATCGTTTAAACCGCACCTTACGTTGGGAAGGGCCCGGTCACGTGTCAGAATAATCTCCGGAGCAGAAGCTTTGATTGGAGGAATAAAGAAACTGGGTGTATTTCGATTTGATGTGCGGGAGCTTATACTCTTCGAGAGTGAGCTGAAGCCCGGTGGTGCGGTATACACGAAACTTGCCGGCTTTCCATTCGGCGGGCGTTAACGTTTAATTTTGAGTTTTGAATCAATTTTTTCAGAGGGTATAAATGATTTTATTGATTTATGAGGATTTTTGTTCAAGATCAAGGCATGCGAAAAAAATAACCACAGGTATATAGTTGATATTCCGAGGATTATTTTTTGAACATAACGCAGAGATTGGGCGAAAAGACCATTAATAAACAGAATCATAAATTTATACAGGTAAAGGGAGGTTATTATGATATCTGATACAGATAAGGAAAGATCTGTGGAGCTGGCTATAACACAGATTGAGAAGCAATTTGGAAAGGGTTCCATCATGAGGCTGGGCGGGGATG
>JAUXBI010000157.1 GCA_030619435.1 Syntrophaceae bacterium | reverse complement strand
GGAAATGGTCAATTAATCAACAAAAAAAGGAGGTAGTGAAGATATGGCACACGATAAACGTCTTCTTAAACAGGAAGACCAAATTGAGAAACTGAAGGAAGCTATACCTGACTGGATAAAGAACCTGGAAAGACCTGAAACGCCTATGCTGACTCCAAAGTTTGGCCCTCTCGAGGGAATCCGTGTGGTAAGTTCGGGTATCGTTATTGCTCAGCCCTGGACAGCCACCAAAATGGCGATGTTCGGAGCGGAGGTCATTCACGTCGAGAGACCCGGTGGAGATATCCACAGGCGCACCGCTCCGAACTTAGTGCGGGGGGAAAGAACACACGGTTGTGATTTTGCCAATGAGGCTGTATGTCGGCTTTCCCTTGGGTTAGACTTCAAGAAGCCCAGGGGAATCGAACTTCTGATGGCTCTGTGGAAGATTTCCGATGTCTGGATGGAATCCTCAGCTCCTGGGACGTTGGAAAGATCAGGAATTACTCCCGAGTTAGCCATGGCTGTCAATCCCAGTCTGGTTATTTTGCGCGTCAGTACATACGGCCAATACGGTCAGGATGCAATGCTTGGCAGGCCGGGATATGATGCTCTGGGGCAAGCTTTTGGCGGGCTAATGTCCATTACCGGTGATTCGTCGGGACCTCCCCAGCGAGCAAAGGCTTATACCGCCGATTATCTGACAGCTCTTCATGGCTGGGCGGCCGTTATGATGGGTCTGTGGGAAGCCAAGAAAACAGGAAGAGGACAGGTCATAGACAATAGCCAGTTCGAGGCTGTTCACGTTACGCAGGGATTCCAGATGCCATGGATAACCGGAGAGGGGAAAAAGTCGGCACATACCGGCAACAAAGCACCCGGCTTTCAGCCATATGATACTTTCATGTGCAAGGACGGATATGTGTTCATTGGCGCGCTTGGTCCCATCATATACTCGAGGGTACCGAAATTCCTGGGGCTGGATCCCGACAAATACTCCTACGAAAATTGTTCCTTAGATGAGGCCGCGGTTGCTTCGGAGGAAGGGTTAGAAGTTGACGCAAGACTCAGGGAATATTGTATTAATCATACCAGATGGGAGGTTGAAGAAGCTTTAAACAAGGCGCAGATTGGATGTTGCAGGGTCATGAATGCCGAGGACATGCTCAAGGACGAACATTATGCGTTACGGGAATCCCATGTGCCTGTGCTTGATCGACAATCAGGTATTCCCATCAGAGTCGGCGGGATTACTCCAAAGATGTCATTAACACCGGGACAGGTCTGGAGAGGAGCCCCTGCCATTGGTGAGGACACAACAGATATCATGAGTAAATTGTTCGGTTTTTCCGAGAAAGAAATCCAGGAATTTTACGATGCGGAAACGATTCATCGCACGGAACCGTTTTCAGAACCCGTCGTAGAACCTTTATAAGTGTTACTATAAGTGTAGTAGCTTCGGGTGAGTTTCCGGCACGTTAAAACCGTTGCCAACTGCATCTCTGCTTCGAACGAGGCTGAATCGCCTTGGGGAGGGGTAAGTCTCCTCCCCTACACTTCATGTCAGAACCTGTATCACTATTTCCGCTACATCCCATACTTTCAACGAGTTTTCGGCATTTTCCGCCTTTATAGCATCATCCAACATTCCGGCACATTGGGGACAAGCAACAGCTATTATTTCTGCACCGATATCGAGGGCCTGTCGTACCCTGATTCTATTCGGACTATCTTCTCCTCCTCCTAAAATATCGGTAAAGAAATTCCCTCCTCCACCGCCGCAGCAGAATGCATTTTCCCTATTTTGCTGCATCTCAACAAGTTCAAGACCATCTATTGACTTCAGAATCCTTCTTGGCGCCTCATACTCCTCATTGTGTCTTCCAAGATAACAGGGGTCATGATAGGTAACTCTGGCCTCAAACTCCTTTAATGGTATCTTTTTAGACTCAAGCAGTGGAGCCATAATTTGTGTATAATGATAAACTTCGAATTCTGCCCCAAGTTCCGGATAATCATTTTTGAAGGCGTTAAAGGCATGGGGATCCAGGGTGATGATCTTTTTTATCCCAAGGTCCTTAAATAAGGCTATATTCTGCTCGGCTAAGAACTGAAACAGACCTGTTTCACCGAGAGCCCTGACTTCATTTCCATCGGAGTTCTCCTTATCGGCAAGTATACCTACTGAAAGGCCTGCTCTAATCAAAATATTTCCCACTGCCCTGGCGATCTTCTTTGCCCTTTCGTCATACGAACCGACATCGCCGACATAGAAAAGGTATTCCTGGCCATCATATGGTTCAATAGCCGTGCCCTCTGCCCATTTACCCCTCTCCTCGGCAGGCTCTTTATACGGATTTCCGCTCGTGCTGATATTTTTGAAATAATCTCTCACTTCGGGCGGTATTATCCCCTCGTTCACCATCTCTTCCCGGGCCGCGATAAAGATATTGACGAGGTCGTCGCTAAAGGGAAAGACACAGTGTTTTACGCAGTTGGCACAGGTAGCGCAGGAAAAGAGAATCTCCTGAAAACGCTTACTATTTTTTATCTCATCATTGAGCCACGCCCTGATCAGCCACATCCTTCCGCCGGGAGCGTACGTCTCAAATCCGAATTTCCGGTACGCGGGACAGTTGAAATCGTCATAATCGCCCGTCAGTTTGCAGTATCCACACCTGAAACACCTATGAATAATATCTTCATATTTCATCTACACAACCTCCCAGTTTCCCGGATTCATAATCCCATTAGGGTCTAACACCGACTTTATTTTTTTGATGAGTTCCGCCGTATTTGGATCCATTTTTTCCATAGTCATTCTTTGCGCGCTTACCTCAATTTTCCAGATCATACCATCGATGTCTAAAGTTAATTTGTTTGATTCTTCCAGGGCCTGTCTTGTTCGTTCCGCATCTGCCTCGTCGGCACGGTTAAAGGAATAATTGTAGCCGAACATAATGCTGTGACCGCCCAACACCTGATGCACATAGGAAAGAACCATGTCGTACTTACGCGCGATTTCGATACCCTTTATCCAGGCCTCGGGAACTTTGTCTATCGGGATTATGGAACCGGTGTATTCAAAGCCTCCTCCCTTTTTAAAATCAGCAGCCAGAGCAGCGAGGGGGGGAACGGCTAAAAATCGATCGCGGAGCGCCGGGTGGAGATCTTCTACAAAAGCCACAGTCCTCCCCCCCTGAAATTCTCTGAACACGTTTTTGTAAGCGTCCTTCTTGAAATCGAGCTCTTCTTCAGAATGCCCTGCCACGATGATGACGAAGAAGACACG
Organism: Syntrophaceae bacterium; assembly: GCA_030619435.1. Taxonomy (GTDB): domain Bacteria; phylum Desulfobacterota; class Syntrophia; order Syntrophales; family UBA2210; genus UBA2210. The sequence continues at coordinate 1,115 of JAUXBI010000157.1, read as the reverse complement.
GTTCATCCAGTCCGGTTTTCCCTGGCTGATGAGAAAGAAATCTTCCACTAAATCGACCTGGCTGACTTCAAAGATAGCCTCTGGTATAACGTCAACATCATCAGCCACAAAGGCGAGCACTTCCCGGTACTTTGGTTTGGGATACAGTTTAATCGAAAGTTTCGTCACAACTCCCGTTGTGCCAAACCATCCTATAAACAATCCTGCCAAATCGGGCACCGGTCCCCGCGTGAACCAGTGCGGACTCATCGAGGCTGATCCGATCTTACAGACCTCGCCGGTGGGCAGAACAACTTCCATGGCATTGATCATATCCGAATTTATGCCGTACCGCGGTGAAATATGACCGTGACCCTGAATGAGCGCATTGCCCACAACAGTAACGGTGGGTGGAGCCTCAGGGGTGGAATGCTGGAGGCGGGGATGATGCCTTACCAGGTACGCTTTCAGCGCTCCCTGCGACACACCCGCTTCTATAAGAGCATATCGATTCGCCTCGTTCACCTCTATAATCTGATCCATCCGTTTCATATCGAGGACAATGCCGCCCTTGGTGGGAACAACCAGGGCCGACAGACTCATCCCACCGCCCATGGGGGTAACAGGTGTTTTTGTCTCGTTGGCTAACATGAGAACCTGCTGAACCTCTTCCACCGTTTTCGGGAGCACAACATAATCCACCTTGCGGGGAATCTGTGCTCCTGCGTCTCTCGAATAGAGAAAATTCTCCTCGGGTTGATTCGAGACATATTGTTCCCCGACGATATTAGCCAACGATTCATAGATATCCATAGAACCTCCTTTAAATGTAAACTTCCGATCGGAATACTAGTTAACTTGGGTTAAGGGACTTTAATCCCTCAAAGTACAATGAACCCCCACCTTCTTCTTAGATGGAGAGTTTCACTTACCTTGAAAGAATAAAAATTTGTACCATTACTTCAAGCCATCCCAAAGGACTCCTTCAGGATCAACTTCTTCTCTCAAAATTCTTATTTCTTCCTTTGTCGGTGGCTTTGTTTCCACGGCTCCCGAAATGTCAATATCCCATCCAATAGTTTTCTTGATTTTTTCTGGGTTTGTACCAGGGAAATACTCAGCCATGTAAGCTATCT
>JAUXBI010000181.1 GCA_030619435.1 Syntrophaceae bacterium | reverse complement strand
GTGATAAAAGAGTGGCATGATGGCAAAAAAGAATAAAACCGCTGAAAAAATTATATGCCAGAATAAGCTGGCAAGGCGCAACTACTTCATAGATGACACTTATGAGGCGGGGATTGCTCTTGTCGGGACCGAGGTGAAGGCCCTCCGCGAAGGCAGGGGAAATATGAAGGACAGCTATGCGCAGGTGAAGAATGGAGAGGTTTTTGTCTATGATATGCATATAAGTCCCTATTCCCACGGCAACCGTTCTAACCATATCTCCATGAGGGTCCGCAAGCTGTTGCTGCATAAGAGAGAGATAAAAAAGCTCTACGGAAAATCAAACGAGAGAGGCCTGACGCTTATTCCCCTGAAGATGTATTTCAAAAACGGAAAGGTGAAGGTGGAGATCGGTGTCGGAAAAGGCAAGAAGCTTTATGATAAGAGGGAGGATATCAGAAGAAGGGACGATATGCGGGATGCGCAGAGAGACATGAGCGCGAAGAACAGGGACTGGTAACTCCTTTGCTTCCTTGACTTGAGCGGTAAAAATGTTTATACTCTTAGGCGTAATTTGTGATCTTTTAAATGGGGGCGTCACGGTTTCGACGGGGATAGGTGAAACTGTAGCCGCGTGCCGAGGTTCCTACAGGCCTCGTTAAACAGGTAGGAAAACAATAATCGCAGACAACTACGATTACGCTGTAGCCGCGTAAGACGGCTACCGTCTTCCCGACCATGTCTGCCGGGTCGGATGAGGGCGTCATACAGGCGGGCTGGCTGATCTTTCTTTCCTGGAGGGAGTTAGGCGAGATTTAAACAGGATAGTGCCTGATCAATCCTGCCTTTGGGAGTTTTCAGGGGCGAATTCAAATCAAAGGTTACGCACGTAGAAACTGCAGTGGACTATTTTCGGACGCGGGTTCGACTCCCGCCGCCTCCACCAATCAGACTATAAGCAAATCGGAAAACAGCATGCACTAAAACGGAAAAGCTGGGCTGGCATTCATGGTCCTGGTGTATTGTTAATGTTCCTCCTTTTGTGATTTTTGCAAGATCATTGACGAATGACTACTTTCAATATTGCTACCTATAATGTAAATTCCATACGTTCACGTCTCCATATTGTCATGCCGTGGCTTCGGGAGAACCGTCCTGATGTCCTGTGCATGCAGGAGACCAAGGTTGAGGATGCAAAGTTTCCGGTCGGGGATTTTGAAGAAGCCGGGTACCATGTGGTCTTCAGCGGTGGGAAACGGTACAGCGGCGTGGCCATAGCATCCCTGGAAAAACCGGAGAGTGTCTCTTCCGGTCTGGAGGATAATGAGCCATTTGATACCGACCGCCTTATCCGGGGTGTATTCTCGGGCATATCGGTATTGAACTTGTATGTGCCTCAGGGGCGCGGCAGGGATCTGCCCCAGTTTCAGTATAAGCTTCAGTGGTTTGCCCGGCTCCGCAATTTTCTGGAAAGACATTATTCACCTGACGATATGCTTGTCTGCTGCGGTGATATCAATGTTGCCCGTGAAGAGATTGATGTTCATGATCCCAAAAGACTTTTAGGACATGCCGATTTTACGCCTGAGGTGTGGGATGCCTTTGACTCCATCACTTCGTGGGGGCTGTCCGACGTGTTCAGAAAACATCATCCGGGCGAGGAGGAACAGTACGCGTTTTTTGACTACAGAATTCCGGCTGCGGTAAGCAGGGGACTGGGCTGGCGGGTTGATCATATGCTCGCGACCGCTTCTCTTGCCGGCCTGTCAGTTGATTGTTATATTGATCTTGGACCGAGACTTGTCGAAAAACCGTCTGACCATACCGTGATGGTTGCTAAATTTAAGAACTTGTCATAAAATAAGTTACACTTCTTCTTTAGGCAAATCACGTCTTTTCTGTTAGTTAAATTCTTATATTTTCTCTTGAGAATTCCTGCAAAATCAAGTAAACAAATTTGGTTAAGGGAAAGAGAGAGATTTTTCGTTCTGCGTGCTTGCTGACATCTTTGAATAATTCATATATTCTTGTTGCGAGTTGGCCTTTGGCCAATGCGATAACCTTGTCATATAAAGCGGGGAAGCAGATGTTGAAAGAAAAAAGGGACAGAGAGATGCCTGGACGTGATGTGTCTGATCTGCGCAGCCGAATCCTGGAACTGGAAAGGCAGGTGACTGCCTGCAGAGAAACCGAAAAAGAGTTACGGGAGAGTGAAACAAGGTACCGGCTCATTCTTGATAATATCGAGGATTGTTATTTCGAGGTTGATCTTGCCGGGAATTTCACCTTCTGTAATAATGCAACATGCAGGATGTTTGGGCGCTCAAGGGATGAACTTATCGGTGTGAACAACCGTGAATACACCACTCCCGAGACTTTTAGGAGGATGTATGAAGTCTTCAGTAAAATATACCTGACCGGGAAACCCGCAGACATCACGGACTATGAGGTGATTGTAAGGGACGGGAGCATAAAGCCCCACGAACTGACAGCCTCCCTTATGCGGGATCAGAGTGGCAAGCCTGTCGGATTCCAGGGTATAGCCCGCGATGTCAGCGAGATAAGATACGCCGAAAAGGTCTACAGAACCATTGCGGAAAGATCCTTCTCCGGGGTGTATGTCACCTGTAAGGGGAAATATCAGTACATAAATCCTAAAGCCGCGAGCTATTTCGGATGCACTCAGGAGGAGCTGATCGGAACAGGCACCATGCATCTGGTGCATCCGGATGACAGAGCGTTGTTGAAAAAACATGCGTCGGAGATGTTGAAGGGAAAACGTAACACCCCGTATGAATTCAGGTTGCTTAATAAAGATGATGACTATGGGTGGGTTATGGAGTCTGTTACCCCCATCCGCTACGGGGGAGAACCCGCAGTTTTGGGTAATTGTATTGATATCACACAGAGGAAAAGAGCCGAAAATGTCATTAAAGAGTCGGAACAGAGGCTTTCCGACATTATTAATTTCCTTCCGGATGCCACTATGATAGTGGATGCAAAAGGCAGGGTCATTGCGTGGAATCGCGCCATGGAAGAGATGACCGGTGTAAAGGCGGATGACATGTTAGGGAAGGGTGATTATGAGTATGCTGTTCCCTTCTACGGAGAGAAACGACCGATACTTATCAATCTTGTTTTAAACCCGGATGAAAAGACTGGAGGGATATATTCCTCTGTTACGAAAGAGGGAGAGACCATAACCGCTGAGGCGGTTAATGTTTCGATGAAGAATGAAAAGAAAACACTCTGGGCTAAGGCCGCCCCCATATTCAACACTGCGGGGGAAAAGACAGGGGCCATTGAGTCGATACGCGATATCACGGAACAGAAAATAGTGGAAAAGCAGCTTCGATATCTGAGTACGCATGATTCCCTCACCGGTCTTTACAGTAGAGACTTTTTTGAGGAAGAGATCTCCAGATTTGAACGGGGCAGAGCTTTTCCTGTCAGTGTTGTGATGTTAGATGTTGATGACCTCAAATGGGTCAATGACACCTTGGGGCATAATGCAGGAGATGTCTTGCTGAAGCGCGTGGCTCAGGTTTTGGGCATGGTCTTTAGGGCCGATGATATTGCGGCCAGGATAGGGGGAGATGAGTTCGCCGTGCTTTTGCCGGGCACCGGTATTTCAGCGGCGAAAGAAATCCTTATACGCTTTAGAGATTCTTTGGAGAATCATAATAGAGAATATCCTAATTGCCCGCTTAGTCTGTCGGTCGGTGTGGCGGAAGGAGCCAAAGGCGATTCACTGGCCAGCGTACAGAAGAAAGCCGACGAGCGCATGTACAGGGAGAAACTATCTAAAAAGAAAAGCGAGAGCTGAAGTTTTCTTAGCAGGTCTGCTGAATAATCTGCAGATGTCCATTTCTAACTTATCTTTAAAAATTTTCATGGAGACGGATATATAATGGGTGATAACAGCAAAAAACGATTAGCGGAACTTTCCATCAATACAATGCGTTTCCT
>JAUXBI010000028.1 GCA_030619435.1 Syntrophaceae bacterium | reverse complement strand
TGCATGGATTTTTCGATTGCCTTTTATGACTAGCCTTCTTCTCATGATGTTTACGTCCAAGAATATATTTCCGCTGAAAGATCCATTCAATTGTTTTCCTGTCATTTCCAGACTGGTTATTTTGAGGGTGCGCTTTTTGAGGGTTATGCTCGCCTCCATTTTATCAAAATCCAGTTCACCGAGACTGAATATATCCCTTAAAAGCTGCACATTTCCCCCAAGTAGAGTGAGCTTGGCGCTACCTGCGCCACTGGTGATTCTATCCGATTTTCCATTATACGATAGTGACCCGCTGAATATGCCGTCAATTCGGCGGCCTGTTGTTATTTTGAGACAGGAACATTTTCCGAGGTTGATACCACTAAACTCGGTATTTACCCTGACGGGACCTTCGGTTGAAAAGCGGTTCACAAAATTTATATTCGTACGCATGTCCCCCCCGTATGCGTTCGCATACAGGAGTAGTGACAGTTTACCGGAAAGAAGGCTTGCAATGGCCGGTCGTACTTTCAAGGTATCCATCCTGAGAATTAAATCCGGTCTGTCCCTGAAGCCGATTTCAACATTGCCCAGTTTTATGCCCGGCGGGAAACAGGAGTTTGCAGCGTCAAACGAGAGAACAACGTTAGGGTTACCGGTCACAACGATTGATTTAATATAATTCGCCGCGTTATCGGAGGGGAAGCGGACATACAGGAATATCACTGTAATCAGTATGCTGTATATCGTATATGTAATCCATTTTTTTGTTTTCATGTTTGTAACGGTTACCGGTTTACAGTTCACGGTTTTTCGATCTCTATCTTTTTCCTTACCTTCTCACTTTCTAATCTTCCAAATATGTCACAAGCTGCATCAAGACTGTCAAATATTCCGGACTTCCTCTGCTCTGCTTTATCGAAATCCTCTTGATTCCGACCAGATTATCAGGAGATTCCACGAGATACAGGTATTCGACGAGTTGTTCCAATGTAATATTCTCCAGCTTCATCTCCACGGATGATTCGCTGTATGATTCCCTGTTGGGTGAGATTGAAGGTTTCATGTATTTTATGTTCGATTTTACCCCGCTTCGTCCGGCCTGTTTTTCCAGAAAGGAAAAAAGGGTGAAACTCCCAGGTCTGCGGGCAAGAGTCTTCCCGATATCAATCGAATTTTCCTTCAGCGCCATATATTCCGAGCTGAGAGAGACAAGTTCCTTCAAAGTCTGTTCTTTTGCCTGAATGGAGCGTCTGACTTTTTTTTTCTCTCCCAGAAATGGGAACAGGACAAACTGGAGAATAATAATGAAGATGACCAGGACGGTGCCTGCCGATATATAGTATCTCTCATGTTTTGTCAGTTTGAGTTTTGTCCGAAAGTCCATTTCTCTTTATGCCTTTGTTTTCCTGTTCCCGAGCAGTTAATTTCGGGCTACTTCCATCCTTAGATCAAACCCGATCTGGTTTCCCTTTTTGATAAGGCTTGCCGAGCTTATCGTGACGTTCCTGAAACAGCTTGATTTAGCGAGTTCGCTTTTTATGCCGTCAACGCTGTTGAAGTTGTCCGTTTCACCCTTGATTTTCACAGTGTCCCCGTCAAACGCAAAGCTTGTGATGAGAAAGTCTGTAGTTCTCGGAACAAGCCTGGAGATGTCCTTCAGAATATCAAGTGTCTTTGTCCCGAATCCGGTGCCGTTCAGTCCGGAAGAAGACTGTTGTGCCAGTGTGATCTTGACTTTAAGCTGCTGAACAGGATCGACGATCCTTGTGACATCGGGACAGGTTTTTTTAAAAACGGATGTTATTTCACTCTTCAGCCTGTCCAGACGCGCCCGGCTGTAGTTGTAGTCCATGTACAGATTAATTCCAAAGACACAAAGGACTATCAAGGCAAGCGCCGCTACCCATTTAAAATCTTTCCGGAATTTTTCATATACCCTTTTCGGCTTGAACCTTTCCCTGGCAAAATTAAATCCAACGCCCTTTTTTGCCTCTCTGGTCGCGAGAGCGAGGGCCTGGTTCATCAGCATGGGATTTAAGCCTTCCATAATTACCTTTTCCATGCCGATATCTTCCGATGTTGAGATATCGACCATCTCCACCGGAAGAGAAAAGAAGCTTTCCATCTCATCTCTGAGCGGTTGGTAGAGTGCTCCGCCTCCGGTCAGGAAGATTCCACCGGGTTCTTCTTCGAGTTCCCCTTTTAACTTCAGGAATTCCAGCGTGTTCTTTATCTCAAGAAAGAATTTCCGACAAACGGTTGACACCTTTTCTACGGTTTCGCCTGTGTCGCCCGCCCTTTTTTTATCTTCAGCCTCTGAAAATTCAATACCTGCGGCCCCTGCCAGAGCCTCGGTAATATTTGCTCCTCCGAAGGGAAAATGTCTTATGTGAAAAACCCTGCCATCTCTGAACAGTATAGCCGTCGTGTCCCTGTGTCCGATATCCATGAGGAGACCGCACCTTGCGTCGCTGCTGGCTGTGATTTTCGAGACTACGGGGACGGCATCTATATCGATTATTGATGCCTCTACATGGCATTCGTCGAGACGCCTGACCAGATCACCGACAACGGATTCGGGGATTGCGGTTGCGAATATTGCTGATTGATCCCCCTGATCCACAACCATATAATCTATAAGGACATCATCGACGGAATATGGGAGAAACGGTTCGAGTTCATACGCGATGGTCTTGTCAATCTTTTTTCTGTTTTGGAAGGGAAGCCTTATATTGCGGAAGGAAAAGCTTCCCGAGGGAAGTGAGGTTACGCATACGCTGTTTCTGAATGCTTCATTTTCAAACAATCTTTTCAGGGCCTCTTCAACACTGCCCGCCTTATCAATGTCAATAAGGAATACATCGGCAATCTTGTATCCTTTCAGGCCGGCTGTAACTCGGACCGCCTTTATGCTGTTATTGCTGATGTCAAGACCAAGAATCTTTTCCGGCATCAGTCCACCTTCCAGGACAGTCTCTTTACCGCCCCGCCGCTGTTTCTTTCGATTACACCGCTTACCCTTCTGCCGATATCATTAAGATAACCTGTGGATGTGATCCTGAATATGTTGCTTTGAACAGTTATCAACCATGGGTCGATGGTTATGCCGGTCATCCCCGTAATATTTTTATACCATGCAGATTCCGAAAGATTGTTTTCTTCATTTCTTCTGAAATCATCCATATCAGAGACCATTTCATCCGTAATTTCATTAGATAGCGCCTTCAATATCAGATTCGGAGTGGTGTTGATGTTTATCGCACCCTTGCCGTACAGGGTAAAATACTCCGCGATACCGGGTGTCTCGTCCGTGCCGTAATACAGATTTTCTGTGATTCCCTTTATCATTAAAAGTTCTTCAATACAATCCAGAGGAGCGTTTTTGCATGCGTATGGGTCTTCCAGCCCTTCATAGTATATATTTTCAGCGCCGAAATCGGTTGTCTCATCATCCTCATCTATCCAGTCCTTTATAGCGTCCACAATATCGTGGACCTGCTGTTCATCGAGGTCAAATTCCGGCAGGCTCAGAAATCTTATCAGGAGACCTTTGATTTTGTCGTTGTATTCGGTGCCGCTCACGAGTTTATTAATCGAGATCCTGCCGGACTCGTCCTCAATATGTAGCCTGAAATGTCCAGAGTTAAACAGGGCGCCCGAGCCGGCGGAAAGCAGCTCCGATTCAGCCCAATCTTCTTTCAGAGAATCAAGGCCGTTTTTATCCTCGGACAGAAGCGCCTCTCCCATGCAGAACCCGGACTTTGCGACACAGGCGGCCCTGATTCCATCGCCAAGATTCGCGGCTTCATATATCTCAGACCTCGATGCCATATTTAGCTGGAGTGTGATCGCGACAATAATGCTGATCATCAGAATCACCAGTATCAGTGCCACACCCCTGTCATTCATCAGTATCTTTTTCATTGATTTTTCGCCATTGGCAGAAACACCTTTGTCATAAAGCTGTAGGGCTTGTCTCTGGTATTGAGATTTACAAAATCCATGCGTATGAAAACGATAGCAGGGATTTTGTCTTTCTGAGCCTTTAAATCGGATCCAGAGTTCCAAGAGTCGTACTCTACCTCGCTGCCGTCATAAAACTTATATGTAAGAGACTGCAATCCGTCACAGAGGATATATCCTCCCTCGTTCTCCTCTGTCGCTTCGCCATGGTACAGTTCATCCCTCCGTTTCAGAATATGACTGTCTTCGGCATCGCCCTTTACGACGGAGTAGTTTATCATGGCAATACCCGAAGACCTTTCATCGCCAAAGTTCAGATGAGAGGACGAGAGGAATGACAGCTCCATGAAATCTCCCGTTTCAATCTCCCCGGAAACAAATTCAAAGGAACCCCCGTATTTGCAAACGGATTCCATGTCTTCCGTCATCCTGTTTATTGCTGTTCGTGCCATGCTGTAGATGTCATCGCTGGACCGGGTGTATTTTACTAATTTGAAAGTTCCGGTATACGCGGCATACACAGTTGTCAGCACCGTCGCCAGTATGAATATGGCGATAAGTATCTCAATAAGTGTGAAGCCGTTCCTTTTCAATATCTTCATATTTCTCATCAGTAAACGGCAAACCTGTATAGTACAAGCCGGAAAGAATTGTTCGATGTCAGCCTCTCATTTACAACCTTCACCTCAATTTTTTTCAGGCTCTCGAGCTCTGTTTCCGCTACATCCACCTGCCATGAATAGTCGGGGAAATCATCGCCGAAGTTCCCGCTGTCGGAGACGATCTTTTCAGGACTTGCCGCTTCGACCTCTGCCATCCTGCCCTGGGCGAGAAGAGAAGCTGTGGTTTCAAACCTTGCTCTGCCCGCCATGGATACGCTCTGCGACTGGGATTGAAAAACCACGACAAGCGTTGTGGCGAGGATGACCATGGCGATCATGACCTCGAGAAGGGTAAATCCCCTGCAATAGGAATTCCTATGCGTGCGGACGATCATCTTTTGCTCCATGGGAAATTTCTACCACAGGGTAGACCATTTTTTCAACAGGGGATTACAGCTGAACATTGACAATTGCGAGGATAAATATGTTATAAGCTCAGGGCATGATCAAACACAACGCGCATCACTTATTGGTAGCTGAATGAAATTGTTAAAGATACTTCTGCCGGGGCTGTTTGTAGCTCAAGCTATAGCCACCATACAGGTCTATCTGTCCAATGCCGGCCTCTATCGTACCATTATAGCGATAGGTGATGCCGGCTATCTTGCGGTTCCCAACCGGCATGCCATGGTGCACCTGGGGGAATTCGGCCCCGCCTTTTTCGGAGGCCTGTTTTTCACGCTGACAGTGGGCGCCGGCCTTTCCGTCCTTGCCTTTGCCGCGGTTTGGATGTGGGATCGGGTTTTTTCCCGGAACAGGTTGTCTTTGGGCTTTTTTCTGATATTGTGGATGGGATGCCTTGTGTCGGTAAACTTTAAGGGCTTCTGCCCCGCTGCTGCTTCCTATTTTCTTTTTGTGCCCCCCGTGGTTTTCGTGGCCGCCCTGAAATGGATGCCGAAGCAGACCGTGGGAAAAACCCGACGGGACGAACTATTTCATATCATTCCCCTCCTTTTGTTGGCGTTTATGTGGGAGCCGATGGTTGGCAGTAACGTGTTTCTGAATATCAGAGACAATTTCCTCCTGTCTGATTCTCCCGGAAAGTGGATCAACGACTTTTATTACGATTATACCCTCTATCCCGCGGAGGCCTTCAAGTCCCTTAATCAGAAAATGATCAGAACATGCAACCCCGACCAGATCGGGAGGGATCCGGTGGCAAACCTTGTAAAAGAAAAACTACTCCGCCATGGCTATCTTCCCATAAGCGGATACTCAAAGGCCGATCTGGAGATATCAAGCGAAGAGGATTTGCTTGTCTTCAAAAACAGAGGAGAAGCGGTCCTTCAAATCCCGCCGAAAGATTTTCTTTCCCGGTCAGGTCCCATACTGAAGGAGTTTTCCCTGAAGACCGACAGGTATTCATTCTTCCGGAAGTTTGTCCTTTTCTGCCTTTTGACGGGGTCTCCTATTGTCCTGTATATTATATTGTATGCGCTGTTTTCCCTTGTACTGACCCCTTTGATGAACCTCGGGAGAGTCTCTGTTACGGCCTCTGTTCTCTGTCTTTTTACCGGTGGTGCTCTTCTGGTCCTGCTTTACTCGGGCGGCGGCAGGGTGGTGGATGCAAAGAATTTGTCTGAAGCCATGGAATCGGAAAACTGGAAGGACAGGGTTGCGGCCCTGAAGTTTATAGGGCAAAAGGGGGTGGAAGTGAGCAATTTCGAGGCTTATGAAAGAATGTTGAAAAGTCCCCGTGTGCCCGAGCGTTACTGGCTGGCGAAAGCTATGAGTAAAAGCCGGAAACCTGAAACCGCCAGCGCTCTTCTGACTCTGCTGGATGATCCGCACCGGAATGTGGTTTGCATGGCCTTTTATGCTCTTGGCCGGAGGGGGAACGCCGCTACAGCGGGAGAAATCATAAGACGGATTGAAACTTCCGGTGACTGGTATACCCAGTGGTATGCCTACAGGGCGTTGAGGGCCTTGGGATGGAAACAGGCAAAATTAAAATAAAGACAGTGCTTGTCTCCCTTGCGGTGATTGTCGCAATTGAGGTAGTAGCGGGGCTTGCGGCCTCCGGCGGGGCTGATAATCTGTTGCTCATTCTGGGCGTTGCCCGCCTTCTTGAGACAATCTTTATTGTGCTTACAGTTTTGATCCTGGAAGGGGGAACTTTCTCCATAGGCCTTTCCATCTCCGGGGTGACCTTTGGGTTGAAAAGGGGAGTTATCTGGTCGGCCGGGTTCGGGATAATTGTGCTCTTTGTCTCTGTCGTGTTGTTTGCCTTCGGTATCAATCCCATTGCGCTGGTACACACCCGCCTTCCGGCAGGGCAAGGCGAGCTCGCCCTCTTTTTCCTTGTCGGGGGTATTGTGTCGCCCGTGGCGGAAGAGGTTTTCTTCAGGGGAGTGATATACGGGTTCTTCAGACGGTGGGGGGTATTCGTTGCCATAACTCTGAGCACGCTGGCATTTGTCCTGGTCCATCCCGCAGGTGCTGGAATTCCACTGCCCCAGATAACAGGCGGGGTTCTCTTTGCGGTGGTCTACGAGAAGGAAAGAAACCTGTTGGTTCCCATAACCATCCATATCTTGGGTAATATGGCCATTTTCGGTCTTTCGCTGATGTCTTAGATCGTGGCAATTATCTGTTTTTCCCGCTAGTTACCGGTCATTTGATCCTGAAAATCAACATACTTATCATAGGTTCTGACAGCGTTCAGAAAGGGTTCAAAGACCAGTGTGAGGCGCCGGTCTTTTTCGGCAAGGTGTATAACAGCCGGCTGTGTGTAATTCTTTCTGGAAAACCTGATTGTTGCCTCACCGTCTGTGATCTTCTTTTCCTCAGAGAAATAAATATCCATGATCTTCACTTTTTCCGGTAGCTTGAAGGCGCGTTTTTTCATCTCGCCCCTTGCTTCCGGCGTCATATCCACGCTGTATGTCCAGATAAGATTGTTGTCCAGATCCAGATGAATAATATAATCAATCTGGTTGCGAACCGCATCACTTCTGAGTTCCCGCGTCGTGCCGGCCAAGTAGTTTGTGACCGCCTCCAGACCGCCACCGAGCATCGTATCCCGTACCCTCGGAACGGCAATAAGAAGCATCAGTCCGATAAGAAATACGACCACACCAAGTTCGATCAGGGTAAAACCCTTTTCATCTGACCTTGCCTCCGGTGGTCTCCTCTTATGATTATTCAACATCCCAGCTTGTTATATCCTTGTTTTTCCCTTCACCCCCCGGTTCTCCATCGGCGCCATAAGATATAATGTCGTAATCGCCCTGCGTTCCGGGGCACAGGTAGATGTATTCGTTCTTCCAGGGGTCTTTCGGTATCTTACCCTTTTCCAGATATCCGCCCTCTCTCCAGTTCCTCGGGAGATTTCCCACTTCGGGAGGTTCGACCAGTGCCTGCAGGCCCTGTTCGGTGGAGGGGTAACTTCCATTGTCCAGCTTGTATAACTTAAGAGTTGTTTCCAGGCTTTCGATTTGTATTATAGCTTTTGCCCGTTTTGCCTCTTCAGGACGACCCATTATTCTCGGGACAATAAGCCCCGCAAGGATGCCGAGGATGACAATCACCACCATCAGTTCGATAAGGGTAAACCCCAGGTTATTAAAATTTCTCTTCATATTTATCCCCTGTTTAATCCAAAATCCAAAACTTAAAATTGATAATTATTTTCTATCTTATCAACTGATTCATCTCAAAAATTGGCAGCAGTATGGAAATGACAATAAATCCGACCAGCAGACCCATAACCAGAATCATAACAGGTTCCAGCATGGATGTCATCATTGTTATATCCGATTCCACCTCGGTTTCAAGGCTGTCGGCGATTTTGTAGAGCATTTTCTCCAGTGTTCCACTATGTTCTCCTGCTGATATCATCTGAGTGACGATAGGGGGAAAGAGTCTGCTTTTCAAAAGTGTTGTTGACAGACTTTGACCCTCCTCAACGTCTCTGGACGCTTCAGCAATAGCGTCCGCAATCAGCCTGTTGTTGACGACATTTTTGACTATGGAAAGAGCGGTAAGCATTGGGACACCGCTTTGCAAAAGCGTGCCGAGAGTCCGGCTGAAACGCGCCACGGCTATCTTATGAATCAACGGTCCGAAGAGCGGTATTTTCAGCTTGATTCTGTCTCGGAGATATTGCCCCCTGATCGTTTTCGTAAACAGATAGTTCAGTGCCGCAAAGGTTCCGATAATGATCAGGACGATTGCCACCCAGAAGGATTTCAGAAAACCGCTTACAGAGATGAGGAAAACAGTTATTCCGGGGAGCGTCTGGTGCATCTCGCTGAATATGCCTGTAATTTTTGGCACGATAAAGGTTGTAAGGAAGAAAAGGACACCGCTGCCGATAAGAAACATGAACAGGGGGTAGGCAAGGGCGGCCTTCACTCTCCCTCGAAGCGCCTGTTGGCTTTCATTGAAATCGGCTAGTCTTTCCAGCACGATATCTAGTGCCCCGGATGCCTCACCCGCTCTTACCATGTTGATGTAAAATTGTGAAAAGATTCTGGGGTAATGTGAAATACTCCGGGCAAGGCTGCTGCCCTCATTTATCTCTTCTTTTATCTGTGCCAGTGTTTTCTTCAGTTGGGGGTTGTTTGTCTGGGAGATAAGAGTTTCCAGTGAAGAGACCAGCGGAAGACCCGCGCTCAGCAGGGTGGAAAGCTGTCTTGTCATAATGGAGACTTCCCGCAGTCCGACTCTCTTAAAAAGAAAAGAGTCGACCGATCTTCTGACCGGTATTTTGTCTTTTTCTTCTGCTGATGTTTCCCTGAGGTCAAAGGGAAAAAGACTGGACTCTCTCAGCCTCTGTCTTGCCGTGGACATGCTCTCGGCATTGATGATACCCTTTAGGCTCTTCCCGCTGATGTTGAGAGCTTTGTATTCATAGACAGGCATGACTCATGATTAGCATATTGATGGTTCGATTCCAAGGTTATACGCTTACCGCAAACCCGTTGTCAGGAAGAGATGCAGGCAGATTCATCGGGACAGTTTCTTGACTACCTCGACGGACGCCGGAAGTCGAACTTGGAGAGGAACCCCTTATGTCTTCTGTACCAGATATTGGGGAATATCCTGTACAGCAGTTTTGAAAAGGGACCTATGTATTCCTTGCTTCTTTTATCAAACTGGCAGGCCTGTATGACATGTTCCCTTATTTCATCTCTGCTTGTCTCTTCGTGGAATATTTTGTAGGCGCAGTGGAAGAGGGGGCTGTACATATTTTTCTTTTCCAGATACCTGTATACGCTCCTTATTGTGTTTGGTCCTTCCGGAGTTCCATCTATTTTTTTCAGGGCATTTATGCTTGTTTCTATAGGATTGCCGTCAAATAATTCATAGAAATATTTGCCATATCTATAATTCTTGCTGGCTTCCGATGAAACGGTGACATACATATCACCCACACCAGCCTGGCTGTGGAATGCCTGAAAACTTCCCCCCAGTAACTTTACCAGAGCCCTTATCTCAACGCCGGATCTCGCGAATATGGTTCCGGGCAGGGAACTTCCCAGGTTCAGACAATCGGAGATTCCTTTTATGTTCGCTATGATGTTTTTCAGGGCTCCGCATGCCTCAATGCCTACAACATCAAAATTATAATAGGAGTTTAACTCCCTGCGGTTCAGCCTGAGGAAGTTGAGATTAAAAGTCTTTGCCGCGTGTTTATCACCCGCCACGGTCACGCATACCGGTCTGCCTGTCGCTATATCTACATCGAAGAACGGCCCTCCGATACAGATAACATCAAATTTATGTTTGAGGTCGAAGAGATGGTCTTTTATCATCTGAGATGGTGTTATAAGTTCACGAGTCTTTTCATTTGAAGCTAGACCCTTTATCGGAGATACCAGACATGTTCCCCCCTTCTTTTTCGCTATCAGAGGTTTTATATAATCCAATAATTCCCGGAGCCTGTTCATGGTTATCGAAAGTATGATAAAATCATTTTCCTCAACAACCTTTTCCAGGTCATTTGTTGCCGTGACCCCCGATAATATGGGGACATTTTCCATGCCCCCCGATATTTTTGCAAGATCGTTCGTCAGGTGTCTGGGGTTTAAATGGGTTTGATTGATTTCTCTGCATATCTCAGCATCGTGATAGTATATAGTTACATCTTTTCCGTCGCGCCCGAACTTGTAGGCAAAAGCAGTTCCGAGTCTTCCGGGTCCGATGATTGCTATCCTGGATGGGTCCAGATTCTTCATTTTTTCAAAAACCTTTACTTTTCTATTTTTCTTTCGTGTCTTCGTGGCAGTTCTGACGAGTCGAGATTTACAAGACATTTTAGTTATATTGCACTTTCTCAGGATAGTAAGATAACAGTGTTTTGTCAATAGCCAAAGCAGACGATGTCAGAAGCACGTAATCTGTCCGGAGTTGTAGCACGTAATCTGTCCGGTTTATAATGGTCACCGAGAGGTGGCCAATGAGATGGACAGAGACATTACAGGAGATCCGGAAGATGCGATTTGAAGAG
>JAUXBI010000136.1 GCA_030619435.1 Syntrophaceae bacterium | reverse complement strand
TTCTGACCAGAGCCGCGTTTACGCACCGGAGAACGAGTTCTTTCGAATCTAATGAAATGCCTTTAATAAAAAATACCTCCCTGAACTGAAAAGTTTTCTTAACAATTGGAGTTTCACTTAAACGGACTTTCCAGCATAATGGTTTCATCTCTTCCCGGTCCCACGGAAACAAGGGACACTTTTGCTCCGGCTAACTCTTCCAGCCTTTCGATATATTTTCTCGCGTTAACCGGGAGATCATCTATGTTTTTTGCATTGCTTATGTCTTCCGACCATCCGTCCATTTCTTCATAAACGGGGCGGCACTGTTCGAACAGCTTTGTGTCGGGTGGAACATACTCCACGAACTCCCCGACATTCGTTTTGTACGCGACGCATATCTTTATTTTGTCGATTCCCGTGAGAACATCCAATTTGGTAAGGGCTATGCCGGTTATCCCGGAGATTCTGACCGACTCTTTGATAAGAACCATGTCAAGCCATCCGCATCGGCGCTTTCTGCCTGTCGTGGCGCCGAATTCACATCCCACTTTCTGAAGTCTCTCCCCCATTGCATCGGTCAGTTCCGTTACGAAAGGACCCTCTCCGACCCTGGTTGTATATGCCTTACAGATACCCACGACGGCGTCTATTTTTGTAGGCCCGATGCCTGTTCCGCAGCAGGCGCCACCCGCAGATGTGTTGGAAGAGGTGACAAAGGGGTAGGTGCCATAGTCAATATCAAGATGACAACCCTGTGCGCCCTCAAACAGAACATGCCCGCCTTTTTTGATTTTCCTGTCTATTATAAGAGATGTATTCGCCGCATATGCTTTGAGGCGATCGGCATGCCCGGTATATTCATCGAATATGGCATCGTATTCCACAGGTTTGTCGTTGTAGAATTTTGTCAGGTAGAAATTTTTCTCTTCAACATTTCTGCGCAACATCGCGCTGAAGGTTTCCCTGTTAAGAAGGTCGCAAAGCCTGATACCTGTGCGTGTGATTTTGTCTTCGTAGGCGGGGCCGATACCCCTTCCCGTTGTTCCGATTTTTGCCGCCCCCTTTCGCGCCTCGCGGGCACTGTCCAAACTCCTGTGATATGGCATGATGATATGGGCGTTTTCACTGATGTAGAGTTTTGTGTCGGGGGGGAAAAGATTTCTCTCGCGGAGTTCATCGATTTCCTGGATCAATACCGCAGGATCAATGACCATGCCGTTGCCGAGGATGCAGGTCTTGTGATTGTGGAGGATTCCCGATGGGACCAGGTGGAGTATGGTTTCTTTTCCCTGAACAACCAGGGTGTGTCCCGCGTTGTTGCCGCCCTGGAAGCGGGCGATGATATCCGCTTCGCGCGCGTAGATGTCAACAATTTTCCCTTTCCCCTCATCGCCCCACTGGGTTCCGACAATTATTACATTTGCCATGATCTTTCCTTCGAATTAAATTTTCCAGTCGCTGCACTAAACCATTTACATTTCTATCCTGGTAACGGATATTATATTGGGCAATTCTCTGAGCTTTTTCACGGTGTTTTTGGAAATAGGGCTGTCGGTGCTCAGCACGACAAGCGCTTTCCCGTCAACCTGTTCGCGCCCCAGGTGGAGTCTTGCGATATTAACATTGTCATTTCCAAGGGTTGTCGTTATGTTTCCTATAACGCCGGGCTTGTCATAGTTGTAGAGCATCAGCATATAGCCCTCGGGGATTACATCCAGCATGAACTTGTTTATCCCGACAATTCTCAGATCCTGTCGCCCGAAGATGGCTCCCGCGGCGAATGATTCTTCCTGGTCGGTTTTAACTGTAACAGAAATCATGTTTTTGTAATCCTTCATCTCGCTGCTTTTTGATTCTATGACCTTGATGCCCCGGGCCTCTGCTATAATCGGGGCGTTAATGTAATTGACGTTATCTCTCAGGACCGGTGTAAGAAGTCCCTTCAGGAAGGATATGGTAACGGGGACCACGTTGTGCTCAAGGATAGCGCCGCTATACTCAATGGCGACCTCTTTTATCCCTCCGGCAACAATCTGTGCCTCAAAATTGCCGAGTTTTTCCCCAAGAGCAAGATAGGGTTTTATCAGGGCAAGAACTTCCGCGCTGACAGATGGGAAATTGACGGCATTTTTTATCTCTCCGGTCGTGAGGCAATCGACTATCTGCTGTGCGATGGCTATAGCGACATTTTTCTGGGCTTCATCCGTTGACGCGCCCAGATGCGGGGTACAGATGATATTGTCCAGGGAGAGCAGCTTCATGTTTTTTGTGGGCTCTTCCTCAAAAACGTCAAGGGCGGCGCCGGCGACCTTTCCTGATACGACGGCATCATGAAGGTCATTTTCATCAATTATCCCGCCCCTCGCGCAGTTGATGACGAATACGCCATCTTTCATCTTGTCGAAAGAAGAGGCATTGATCAGGCCCCTTGTTTCATCTGTCAGGGGGGTGTGCACCGAGACAAAGTCGGCTTTTTCCAGAACCTCATCGAAGGAGGCAAGAGAAATCCCCATTTTCTCCGCTGCCTCACGAGAGATAAAAGGGTCATAGGCCATCACGTTCATTTTAAGTCCCTGGGCCCTGTTCGCCACTATGGAACCCACCCTTCCTATACCGATGATTCCCAGCGTCTTGTTTGAGACTTCGGAACCCATGAATTTCTTTTTCTCCCACTTCCCCGCTTTTGTAGAGGTAGTAGCTTGGGGGATTCTTCTGGCCAGAGAAAACATCATGGCTATGGCGTGCTCTGCCGTGGTAATGGTGTTTCCGCCGGGCGTGTTCATGACCACAATTCCCTTTTTACTTGCCACTTCGACCGCCACGTTGTCGAGACCTATCCCTGCCCTGCCTATCACTGTGAGGCGCTCGGCCTTATCTATAACATCCGCTGTTACCTTAGTGGCGCTTCTTATGGCCAGGCCATCATAATTTTTTATTATGTCTTTAAACTCATCCGGGGTAAGGTTGGTTATTACGTCAACCTCAATGCCCGGGGCATTTTCAAATATCTCTACACCTTCTTTCGCGAGAGTATCGCTTACTAGAACCTTCTTCATTTATCGTTATTATCCTTCCCTTGTTATTATTGCCTTAATAGTCGGCCTGTTTTTTCAAATGAGCTTCATTCTATCCAGACATGCCGATTCCAGCCCTTCAACGACCGTCTTGACATCTGATGTTTCCACTGTGGGACCGCACCATATACGAAACCCCGGAGGGGCATCTTTGTATGAACCCGTATCATGGGCGATGCCTTCTTTGCTCAAACTGCCGGCAACCTTCTTTATAAAATCTGTTTGATCTTCTTTGGGCATTGACTGGAATCTCCCGTCTGTGATCTTCAGACAAACGGATGTGCTGGATCGAAGCTCTTCAGATTCGGCAAGAAAGTCAATCCAGTCTGTCTGGCCTACCCACTCCTCGAGGACTTTCAGGTTGGCCATACTCTTTTCGATAAGGCCGGGCAGTCCGATTTTTCCAGCCCATGCGAGCGCATCCAGGTAATCTTCCACACAGAGCATAGAGGGGGTATTTATCGTATCCCCCATGAAGATGCCTCCGTTTATTTTCTCGCCCTTTTTAAGGCGGAATATCTTCGGCATTGGCCAGGGCGGATCATAAGATTCCAATCTTTCCACCGCTCGTGGACTTAAAACCAGTATCCCGTGGGCGGCTTCTCCTCCGAGGCACTTCTGCCAGGAATATGTGAGGACATCCACCTTTGACCAGTCTATGTTCATGGCAAAGACCGCGCTGGTCGCGTCACAAAGGGTCAGACCTTCCCTGTCATCGGGTATCCATTTCCAGTCGGGTATTTTAACGCCGCTGGTGGTGCCATTGGCCACAAAGATCACGTCACCCGACCAGTCGATTCTTTTGAGATCGGGAATTTTCCCATAATCCGACTCAAGAATAGTGGGCCTGAGCCTCAGCTGTTTTTCCACATCCGTTGCCCACCCTTTGCTGAAACTTTCCCACACGAGTACAGTTACCGGTTTAGGCCCCAGGAGCGCCCACATGGCTCCCTCAAATGTGCCTGTATCCGAGCCGGGAAGTATGCCCAGGAGATAATCTTCCGGTACGCCGAGCACCTTCTTGCTGTCGGTTATCGCCTTTGCCAGTTTTTCCCTTCCAAGGGCGCTACGGTGTGAACGTCCCAGAGCAGCGTCTTTCAGTACATTAACGTTCCATCCCGGCCTCTTGGTGCATGGGCCGGAACTGAAGTTTGGATTGTTCATAAAAATCATCTCCCTGACTTATTGACAATCCAACCTCATACCAGAATTGTCATTTTGTGTCCATTCATAAGTGAACTTTTTCTCGATTTTCAGGTCGCCGGTTTGTGGGTGGCGATGATATCGGAATCGTTGGAAAAATTTTCTTCCGGGTGTATATTGAAGCTCCCCGCCGGAAGTAGCGGGAAATGAGCTCGTTGTTCAATTCATGCAAGGGGTTTTGGGTTGCGTAAATTGGGTAAATTAGTTAGAGTTTACGATCCTCGCAGCAAACTCAATAAGATCGGAGGGTATTCTTCATGAAAAAGATAAAAACCACTTTTTTCTGTCAGAATTGTGGTCATCAATCCGCGAAGTGGCTTGGGAAGTGCCCTTCCTGTGGCGAGTGGAACCAGTTTATCGAAGAAGAGGTGAGAGATATTTCGCCGGGAGACTCTCAGGAGGTGTGGTTTAATGAAGAACCTATCTCCATCGACACCATCAAGGCGGATGAGAGGGACAGGCTCCTCACGGGTGTTGCTGAAATAGACCGGGTATTGGGAGGAGGTATAGTGGGCGGTTCCGCTATACTTATAGGGGGTGATCCCGGAATAGGGAAATCAACTTTACTCCTGCAGGTCATGCAGAAGCTTGCCGACAGCGGGCTGGTGGCCCTCTATGTGTCTGGGGAGGAATCGGCAACCCAGATTAAACTCCGGGGCAAACGTGTGGGGGCCTCGTCAAAAAACTTGGTAGTACTTGTCGAAGTATCGCTTGAGAATATTTTAAAGCATATAAAGGCAATAAATCCCGGGATCGTGGTTATCGATTCCATTCAGACG
>JAUXBI010000057.1 GCA_030619435.1 Syntrophaceae bacterium | reverse complement strand
GCCGCGCCGCCGAGGTTTTGGTGGTGGACTACATGGCGGTCCTTGATAATCGGAATCGCAGTTCCCGGAACTCCTGCTTCATTAAGTATCTTGGTAAGATCAAGCGCGCGGGACTTTGCGTTCATTCCGTGGTCGGCCGTCACAACAACCTCTATGTCGGAGGATATATTCAGGATTTCACCGAGAAGCCGGTCAAGTTGATTAAAATTCCATTGTGACCGTTCGTCCTCCGGCGGATAGGTGTGCGTCGCGTAGTCCGTCGTCGTCAGATACAGCACATCCGGCGATTCACCCACAAGGATTTCCCGTGCCGCCCTGAACAGCCAGTGGTTGGTTTCAATCGTATAAAATTCCGGGGGAGCGCCGATTCTATCCACGAGCCATCGGGAGGGCTTCTCGGCGGACTCTGCGATCTCTGTCCCCCGGTAAATCAGGGTTTTCAGTTTTTCCTTTGCGGTAACCAGGGCTGATTTTTTGCCCCTTCTGCCGATTCGTTCAAAGATGGTTTCTGTCAGAAGATATTCTGATGACTCCATGTATCGTTCTTCACCCGTTGACAGATCGAGAAAGTAGTTGGATGTAATTCCATGTTTTTCCGGGAAACTGGCGGTGATAATGGAAGTATTGTTGACGTTTGTTACGGTAGGAACAACCGCGCTGCCTATGGTGCTGAAACCCTCTCTGGCGATGGCGTCAAGGGTCGGCGTATCGCTTTTAGAGATGTACTGGGGACTTGTTCCATCCAGACAGACGACGATTCTGGTACCCATACTGTTTTCTCCTTTTAACGTTATAGAAGAGTTTCCTGTTCGATAAGCGGATTAAGGTCATGAATAATCGGTACGGATGTCTCCACAACCGGCCATGTGCGATGCACTGACTTGTGTTGAAGCCATACGGGCCGGATTCCCGCATCCCTCGCGCCACATATGTCTATGCGCCAGTCATCACCCACAAAGAGGGCCTCCCCGGGTTCTATGTCCAACTCTGTCAGACACCGGAGAAAGGGCTCCGGGTCGGGTTTGGGCGGTATATCTCCTTCTCCCGCTATTATTATTGTGTCGAATAATTTAACGATACCGGGGAAAAGACTCAGGCGATGCCCGGCTGACTGACCCTGTCCCTGAGTGTTGGAAGCAAGTCCCAGTCGGTACCGGGAAGAAAGCGTCTTCAATACATATACGACTTCCGGAAACATGGCGGTGTTGTCAATCACCGTCTTCCAGTACTCCCTTTCCCATTCCCTGTAAAGTTCATCGCGGGGTTTGAGTCCGAAATGAAATGACACATTCTGCCACAGGACATTTCGCGAGAAAATCGATTGTGAGTGAAGTTCCCTGCGGATGTCCCGGTATGTTGAGAGGAAATTATCCCGGGATGAGAGGTCCAGATGAGAAAAAAGTCTGAGCTGGGCATCCTTCTCCGCCTTGCGGAAACCGTCAGCCGAGTTTACCAGCGTTTGACCAAAATCAAATAGTATTGCTTTTATCATCGAATTTTTTCTGTTGCCGAGTTACCTGGTTTCTATAAGTTGAGAGGTTTGAATAACTATCATTATTTGTCATTTCGACCGCAGGGAGAAATCTTAACCGGCCTGTATCTTTAAGATTTCCCCCTGACTGGGACTATAGCTCGTCGCCTACGCTCCTCGAAATGACAAAATTGAAGCTCCCCGCAACAGTGAGGGGAGGCTAAAGCCTCCCCTACCCCCCATACAGTGAAGACACTGAATGAGGTTTGATACCTGAGTAGTTACGTTATGATAAGTATAACAAATATTACCGCGCATCTTATTGACTTTCATTTTCGAATAGTTTACAAGACGCATCTTCGAATTTGAGACACCGATTATATATAGTACATTCGATGAATAAAGTGAACGGCGGCGATCTGCAAAAGCCGCCTTTTGAAAAAATTAGCAGTAAGGAGGACCGGAAAGATGAGCATGATAGAGTTGCTGATCAAAGCCTTCGTCGATATCTGGAACTGATTTTACACTCAAGTATCGCAAGTTCCATGTGCTGTCGAAGGGCTGCAATAGTTATATCAAGACCTCGTTTCCATGTGTGTGTACATTGGAAACGGGGTTTTATAATATGCGCCTATGTGTCAGCAGGCCCTGAACCCTGTCTCTTCAAGACATGGACATTGCGAGAGATAGTCACTTCCACCTTGTCATTTTCCCTCAGGGGTACATGGTCCCTGGGGTCATGGATGTCGACGATTATTTCCCTGTCACCCAGCATTACGTGACATTTCGCAAGCGCCCCCGTATATATGTAACGTTTCAGTGTGCCCTGGATCACGTTCTGCCTAACCATTCCGTTGGATGGAGCGATCTGTATGGTTTCAGGTCTGATGACAAGCAATACATCGTCCCCTGAAACAAATTCAGCCTGCTCAATATCCAATTCAAGCTTGCCGTATTCAGTTGATACGACAGCGGCGCTGGTTTCCTTTTTGATGCTGTCGATTTTCGCGTCAAGGAAATTGACGTAGCCGACAAAACTCGCGATGAATTCATTGACGGGATGATCGTATATCTCAATAGGTGAACCTACCTGCTGTATATATCCGTCGGAAAGTACAACGATCTTGTCGGATATGGCCATTGCCTCAAACTGGTCGTGGGTGACAAAGACCGTCGTGATGTACAGTTCCGTTTGAAGTCTCCTGATTTCATCGCGCATGAGAATTCGCAGGTTTGCATCGAGGTTTGATATGGGTTCGTCGAGAAGCAATACCTTTGGTGAATAGGCAAGGGCCCGGGCAAAGGCGACGCGCTGCTGCTGACCACCGCTCATTTTATCGATCATCCTGTCCTTGAATCCCTCCAGCTGAACCAGAGTGAGGAGTTCATCGACACGTTCCTGAATCTTTTTCTTGTCCCATTTTTTGATCTTCAGCCCGTAGGCAAGATTTTCACCTACCGTCAGGTGAGGAAAGAGGGCATAGTTCTGGAAACATATTCGCGTGTCACGCAGATTGGGCGGCAGATGACCGATACTTCTCCCATCAAGTATGACCTCGCCGGAATCGTGTTCCGTGAATCCGCCGATGATACGCAGAAGAGTGGTTTTTCCGCATCCGCTGGGCCCCACGAACGTTACCAGCTCTCCCCTGTTTACCTCAATGGAAATGCCGTTCAGGACCTTGTTCTTTCCGAAGGATTTGTGGATGTCCTTTAAGATCAGCGTTGGTTGCTCATTCGTGCCCATATTATGCAGCCCCTCCCTTTCGTTCTATATCAAGATTTGTGAATTTTGTTAACAGATTAAGTATAATCATGCACAGGACAACCACAGTGACCATTTTAAGTGTAGTGGCCGACGCAAGGCCTATTTTTCCGTATGCCGCGGCGTCGAATATAGTCACCGCCGCCAGTTCGTAGCCCGGACTGACGAGGAACACTACCGCGCTGAGGGATACCATTGCTGTCATGAAGGTATAGATAAAACCCGCGATAAAGGCGGGGAACATAATGGGAAGGACTATTCTCCTGAATGTTGTGAAGAAGGTCGCCCCCATATCCCATGACGCCTCTTCTATTTCGATATTTATCTGATGAAGCTTGGTGATTCCCGCTTCGACGCCGACGGCAAGGAAACGAAACACGCAATTGAGAGCCAGTATCATGATTCCTCCCGTCAGTTTCATGGGAGGTGACGCGAAGGCTATTAGATAGCCCACTCCGATGACGGTACCCGGCAGGGCAAACCCCGACAGAGAGATCATCTCGATGAGATTCCTTCCGACAAATTTTCCACGCACGATAACATAGGCGAGAAGAGTACCGATAATGCCGCCAATTAATGCGGCGATAAAAGATACTTTTATGCTGTTCCAGATTGCCATGTTGGAGCGGAAATCCATTATATGTCTCATCACGAATTCATTTCTGACACCCAGGATGTTGACAAACGCGGCCATTATGACAACAGCGAAGCAGATAAATATGGTGAATCCGAAGAGAAAGGTAATGGCAATGAAGGGTACCTTTACGAAGGGACTCATCTTTCTCGGTTCGGAGGCAATGGGCTTTCCCTCGATCGTAGTGAATTTCTTGCCCTTGAGCAGGTAATTATGGGCTATGAAGATCACGATACATGGCATGATTAACATGACAGAAAGGACGCTGCCCATGCTGAAATCAGCCTCTCCGACTATCATTGTGTAGGTGTCGGGGGCCAGAAAGGGAACCCTGCCTCCCAGGACAGCGGCATTACCGAACTCGGCAATGGTCATGACAAAAACCAGGAGGGCGGCCTTGAGCAGTCCGGGAGAGAGCAGAGGGAGTGTAATAGTCCTTATGATGGTTCCCTCCGTCGCGCCCATGTCGTAGGCGCTTTCCTCAAGGTTCGGATTCAGTGATTTGATATTATTTTCCAGCATCAGGAATGCCAGGGGTATGAAAGCGAGTGTCTGGGCTATGACAACGCCGTCGAAGCCGTATATCTCCCAGTTAACACCGAAAGTCTGAGTGATCAACCCGACACGCCCGAAGAGAATAATAAGGGAGAGCGCGAAGAGGTATGGAGGCGCGATCAACGGTATCATGGCGATTATTTTGAGGGGTTTACGGAGAGCCATGGGACCGCGCGTCGTCATGTAGGCGAAACAGAAACCTACGCTCACGCATATAATGGTATTTATCAAACCGAGCAACAGCGTATTATACAGAGATTGGAAAAAATACGCATGGGTGAAAAAATTCTTGTAGTGCGCAAGTGTAAAACCCTCAGGGCTTTGAAAGCTCTTTACCAATACGGCGAATATGGGGAAGAGGAGAAAGACGGCAAGCAGCAGAAATAGAGACAACGCCAGGATGTTGATAAATTTCGCGTTGAAAAATTCTTTTATACGTTCCCATCCTGTCAGCTGAGCGTAGTATGTTGTTGCTGTTGCAGCCATCCTTCTCCCCTTTTTGTGAAAGTTGCCACTTAACTGCAGATATTGGAAAAACTGTTATTTGTAAGTGATCCGGAACTTCGATTTCCAGATATCGTTATTCTTGGACCTTTCTTCCGCAGCCATTCCAAGGTCCAGATCGATATATTTCGGCGTTATTGCTCCGTAGAGTTTGTTCGCCGCCGGACGGGGAGTCATGTAGCCGATCCCAGCCATAATATCGCTCAGTTCCTGGTCTCCAAGCGCATCGATTACCTTCTTGCAGAGACGGTATTTTTTACCCTTCGTTGTGCTGAAAATAAATGCAAAGGTTCCGTCATAGCCGATACCCTCTTGTGGGACGCCCCAGACAAGCGGATAACCCTGGTCGAGCCTGCTCTTGATATTTTCATCGGAGGTGATGCCCAGCATGAATTCGCCGCGCCCGACGAGATCCGTCGGCGCATTACCGCTTCTCGTGTAGTGATGGATGTTTTTGTCAAGTTTTTGCAGGAATTCCCACCCTCCCTTGTCGCCATAGAGGGCGAGGAAGGAGAAGCGGATCATGTTTGCCGTTCCGGAGCTAAGGGGTGACGCCATAACGATCTCACCCTTCCACTTGGGATCCAGAAGTTCCTGCCAGCTGGTGGGAAGCTTGTATCCCTTTTTAGCGAGGGCGTCTTTATTGCCGACGAGAACAAAAGAAAAATTCCCGATGTTGTACCAGTATCCCGCGGGATCGACGAAAACGCTGCCGACTCCCAGCCAGTTGGAAGATTTGTAAGGCCTGGACCATTTGTTCTTCTTTGCCATGAAGGTCAGAGGGGAACCGACACCGAGGCACATATCCGCGTTGAAGTTGGGAGCTTCAGCCCTTACCTTGGCTTCGATTTCACCGAATGACTGAAAAGTCTGCTTGATGTGAATCCCTGTTTTTTTCTTGATGTAGTTAACGATGGTTATGTTGTTGTCGGGAGACGTACCCATGTAGGCTGTTATTTCATCAGCAGCGTAAACGCTGCCGCCTACTACCATAATTGAAAAAATAACGAGAACTGCCAAAGATAATTTTGCCTTCATAATGCTCCTCCTTTTGAGTGATCATTTTGAGTGATCATTGTTTGTAGTTGAAACAAGACACCTTCTATTGGACAACTCACCCCCTTTCATTCAGAAATACTTTGAACTCGCATTCCCCGCTGCTTGCGACGGGATTAGCGAGCGCATAAGATCAGGAATTTTCTTTAACAGTCGGAGACTCCCCACTGCTTGTCGGAGTTATACGGGACTGCGGGGAATCTCCAATTATTTCAAAAAGCAAAAACACTATAGAGTAAAGACCTGCCGATGGTATGTCAGCAGAGAAATACTAACATAGTCTTAACCGCTTTTATACAGTATATTTTTTTAAGTATAAGTCAAAATAATAATTATTATAATATGGATAACATGAGGTCATCAAGAACGTCCCAACAGGAACAGATGTAACAGTATATTGCATCCCTCAATCCATCTCTACAACTCGTTAATCACCTCATGGATAAATATCTGACGCTTTTCCAGTTCGGAGAAGACATCCTCCGGATCGAAGGCGAATTCGGGCATTATCGCGCCCGTGCCGTGAGCCCTGCCGAGCGCAATCAGCTGGACTCCGATGGACATGGGGATGCCCACACATCTGGTATAGGCCCTGAGTTTTTCCCATCCCTCAACGGAGCCGTCCGATGAAGGGTGCGTATGAGTCAGGATATGCCGGTATTTCTTTTCCGCTTTCGTTCCGACAACCTCAACGTGCAGGGCATATCCGTACAGATCGGTGGACTGTCCTTCGAGAGCCTGCTGAAGATAGCTTCCGATGGCGTCCATGATGCCGACTTCAGTGTCGTCCACCTTTATTCTGTCGTTTCTCATAAACCCCCACTCATAAAGGGCCTTTACGAGCTCCATGTTTGGGGGGGGCCAGGTGCCGCGAACCTCTATAAGCTTTATCCCCTTGTCTTTGAGATATTCGTAAGCTGTTTTCGTTTCCGAGTGGGGGATTATCCACTGTGGATGAGTCCCGTAGGGTTCGGGCAGTTCAATGTCTCGCTCTCGCGCGAATGGGGGCACCTGTATAAACTTTCCGTCTTCGAAGACTACCCTGCCCGGAAGGTCTGGATCATATTCATAGGTCGTCGTTTCAGTGATAGAGGGAGAAAAGGCGATGGGTCGAAATGCCCCGTGGCTTACACGGACGATTTCAACGGTATCAAGCCTGTCGGCAGCGTATTTAACCATCATGTCGGTGGTTCCCGGTGTCATGCCGAATCCTGGAACATGTATCTTCCCATGCTTTCTGAATATGTCATCGTACTTGTACTCTTCTCCGAAACCGTTGAGATTGATCCCGCTGCAGCCCGCCCGTGCTATGCATTCCGTCGTACGATCATTGAGCTTTATGGTTGTTCCGTCCATAACGATGTCGTACTCTTGAAGGGTCTTGATGGTTTCCTCCTTCTCGAGAACGTTTACTCTTGCGAAATCTACCCGGCTGTCGTTAAGCTCTTCTACAAGAGCACAGCCGGCCTTTTCATTGTAATCACCTATGGTAATTTTTTCGAACTCAGAGAATTCCACAAGGTCACGAACCGCTTCACCGCATATCTTCCCCGCGCCGCCAAGACACAATACTTTCATAATTTGCCCCCTTCATTTTCATCAGACATGGTTTCAGTCTCCGAATACGCAGGTTTCTCCTGCCGCTTATACAATTTCAGGCATCTTCAAATATTATATTGGATAAGTCAAAGGACTAATTATAGATATTATGATAACCGCATATTATGTATGATTTGGGGGGCTATACTCCTTTCTCCACTTCACCTATTGTTTCATCAAGGATCTCCAGCGCCATATCCATCTCTTCCCTTGTTATGACAAGAGCCGGCCTCAACGTTATGATATTTCCCTCTATCGTCTTGAAGGACAGGCCCTTCTCGAGGCATTTGAACATGATGATTTCCGCTTCATCGACGGCCCTTTGTCTGGTTTTTCTGTCGGTAACGAGGTCGATCCCTATATGAAGCCCCATACCCTTCACGTCTCCGATAAGGGGGTGCCTTTCCTTCATCTCCTGCAGTTGCTCCAGAGTATAGGCCCCAAGTTCCGCCGCGTGCCGGCACAGATTGTTGTTTTCTATATACTCGATTTCCGCGAGAGCGGCCGCGCAGCAGAGAGCGTTTTTTTCATGCGTGTAATGGCCTATGGAACGGTGCCGCAGTGTGTTGTGTTCTTCTTTGGCGATAATTCCCGCGAAGGGGAGCAGTCCGCCTCCCATAGACTTTCCGAGCACGAGTATGTCCGGGGTGAGGTAATGCTCGCAGGCGAACATCTTTCCCGTCCTGCCAAAACCCTCGATTATTTCGTCGAAGATAAACAGGGCGCCGTATTCATCGCACAGACCTTTCACACCTTCCCATAACTCCCTGTTCGGCACCACCGGTTTCGCGGAAATCGGCTCACCAATAACCGCCGCCATCTCCGGTTCACGTTGTAGAACAAGTTCGATCTGACGGAGACACTCGGCGTCCACGTCTGATTTATCGGTAAATCCCCATGGGTTCCGGTAATAATTGGGAAATTCGACATGAAAGCCCCCCGGGACCATCGGGCCGAGACCGCCGTGAAAATGTTCTTCACCACCGACACTTGCCGCGCCGAATCCGGCCCCGTGAAAAGAATCCCAGAAAGAGATCGTCTTGAATCTTCCCGTTAACTGTTTCGCGAGCATCAGCGCCATCTCTATCGCTTCGGATCCCCCCGGGCAGAACAGAGACCTGGAGAGGTCTCCGGGAGTAATCTCCGAAAGCTTCTTTGCCAGAGATATTGCCGGTATGTTGGTATACCTCCTGGGACAGAAAGTCATCTCGGCGTCCAGTTGTTTTCTGACAGCGGCGACAATCTCAGGGTTGTTAAACCCCGCGTTATGGGCACCG
>JAUXBI010000237.1 GCA_030619435.1 Syntrophaceae bacterium | reverse complement strand
TATTGTGGACACAACCGTTGATCCACCCGTTGTTATAAGAGAAGGCGTTATCCCTTCGTCAACAATATACAGTAGAGATCTCTAGCATATCAGATGCAGGTATAATCATTAAAAATCAACTCCTCTTCACGCCTTCGCGGTTCAGGGGTTTCATGCAAGCCATTAAACGAAAGGAGAAATAAGATGCCAATTTTCTTACTCTTTGGAACGTACACAAATGAGGCGCTTCAGGGGATAAGTGCCGAACGCACAAAAAAGGCGGTGAAACTGATAGAAGAGCATGGAGGAGAAGTCCAATCCATGTATGCCGTACTCGGCGAGCACGACCTTGTATTTACAATTGTTTTTCCAAGCGCTGAAGAAGCTATGGCCGCATCGCTGGCCCTTCGGAAATTGACAGGAATTTCTTTTACAACATCGCCGGTAGTAGATGTTGAAGAGTTTGACAGACTGGCAGGCAAGGTAAAAGATGTGTAGCCCCGTGATTCTCACCTTACAGAGGTGACATATGAAATAGAGCGACTGGGAGAATAAAGAGACATATTTTCTGCGCACTATCAAATTATTCATTCCTCTTTCGGTATTGACAACCGGGAGGGTAAAAGGGTATTGTTTTTGGAAAAAAGTAAGGGTGGTATATTATGATCAAAGGCAAAAAAATTGTTGTATTAGCGTTATATATCCTGCTTCTTACCGCACTCTTGGGTTGCCAGACCCCGGCTGGAAGGACCACAGGTGTGGTTATTGATGACGCGAGCATTACAACCCAGGTCAAGGCAAAACTTCTCCATGATAAAATATTGACCGGCATTGCCATCTCTGTTTCAACTTTCGAGGGAGAGGTAACACTTATCGGAGCCGTAAAAACTTTAGAAATAAAACAACATGCGACTAGCGTGGCTGGTTCAGTAGCCGGCGTACGCAGTGTGAAAAATCTTCTTAAGATCAGATAGGGGAATTCACAACCCTGTTGTTCCGCGCTTAATTTCAGTGTCAGCATGAAAAACGCAATAGTAATCCATCAGCTTAACCAGGTTAGCATAACCTGGTTAAGCTATATCTTGATGCGTGCGAATATCGGGGTGTCCCTTTCCAGGTAGCATAAAAAGTCTGGAGAGAACTTCTGAAAGGCATCTGAATTGATCGTCAAGACAACAAGTAGCGCCATAATCGGTATAGATTCCTACCCGGTGGATGTGGAGGTGGATATCTCCAGGGGCCTCCCGCAGTTCTCCACAGTCGGCCTCCCCGATGCATCTGTGAGGGAGAGCAAGGACAGGATAAAATCCGCCATAAAAAATTCCGGCTACAGGTTCCCCGGAAACAGGGTAACCATAAATCTCGCTCCTGCGGACATCAAGAAAGAGGGAACCGGTTTTGACCTTCCGATAGCTGTGGGAATCCTGTCGGCACAGGGTGTAATCGAAAAGGAACGGCTCTCGGAATACATGTTCACAGGGGAATTGTCGCTGGACGGAGGCGTTAAGGGCATACATGGTGCCTTGCCGGCCGGGATCCAGGCGGCGGAGATGGGGTTGAAGGGGATCGTGCTTCCAAGGGAAAATGCCGGGGAAGCCGCAATGGTTGAAAAGATAGATGTAATAGCCGTTGATTATCTGCACGATGTGGTTGAATTTCTTAACGGCACAAAAGAGTTCATCCCCATGGAGACAGACATATCTGATCTGTTTTCCCGGAGTCTCCATTATCCATTTGATTTCAGCGAAGTCAACGGCCAGAATCAGGCAAAGAGGGCGATGGAGGTGGCGGCCAGTGGCGGGCACAACATTATCATGATCGGCCCGCCCGGCTCAGGCAAGACCATGCTGGCCCAGCGCCTTCTGACGATTCTGCCTGATCTTTCGCTTGAAGAAGCCATCGAAACAACAAAGGTCCATTCCGTAGCCGGACTGCTCAGTAAAAAAGAATCTCTCCTGGCCGTGAGACCATTTCGCGCGCCACACCACTCCATATCCGACGCGGGCCTGGTGGGAGGAGGACGTATACCGAGACCGGGAGAAATAAGCCTTGCCAATAATGGTGTCCTTTTCCTGGACGAACTGCCTGAATTCAAAAGAAATGTGCTGGAGGTATTAAGACAGCCCCTGGAAAGCGGCCATATAACCGTCTCAAGAGCTTCCGCCTCGGCAACCTACCCTGCCAGATTCATGCTTGTGGCCGCCATGAACCCATGTCCGTGCGGTTATTTTACCGATAGCAGAAGACAGTGTACATGCACTCCCCGCCAGATAAGACAGTACAGAGCCAGAATATCCGGCCCCCTGCTCGACAGGATAGATATCCACATAGAGGTACCCTCTATAAGATATAAGGATCTATCGAAGGAATCCGGGGGGGAAACATCCGAAACCATAAAGAAGCGCGTGAACAGGGCGAGGAATATTCAGAAGGACAGATTCAAAAGTGGCATATTGTGCAACGCCAGGATGTCCAACAGGCAGATAAAAGAACACTGCGTCCTTGACGGAGATTCAAAGAGACTGATTGAAATGGCGGTTGACAGGCTGGGTCTTAGCGCAAGGGCCTACACCAAGATACTGAAGGTGGCCAGAACCATCGCGGATCTTGAGGATGAGAAAGATATCCGCCAGTCCCACATATCAGAGGCTATCCAGTATAGAACCCTCGACAGAGAAGCGATATAGGCAGAATCGAAGCGGCAATCTTTTGCCCTTGACAGATAGCTATATTTGCATGTATTTTTAAAAACTATCCT
>JAUXBI010000109.1 GCA_030619435.1 Syntrophaceae bacterium | reverse complement strand
CTTCTGTATCTTAGTGTAGTGAGCGGAAACGCGGCAATTCCGACCGCGACCGTTCAGATGGAAATAAACGGTGAAATTGCGCAGGAAGCCTATTTCGGCGTTGGGCCGATTGATGCCACCTTCGCCACCATCAAAAAGATTACAGGCGCAGAGTATACACTCGTCAAATATCTGGTGCATGCGATAACGGAGGGTACTGACGCGCAGGGAGTAGTTACCGTTCAGCTTAGATACGGGGAACGTATTGTTTCAGGGAGGGGTTCAGATTCCGATGTCCTTGTCGCGTCGGCAAAGGCGTATATAAACGCGCTGAACAGGATCGAGTCTTTTCAGACGCGTGATGATACAAAATAGCTATCTGGGAACACGACCCCGATCCCGACATGTCGGGACCAGATCGGGTCATGTCCTCAAGAAACACAGGAGATAACGAATATGTCAATGACCATTACAGAGAAGATCCTGGCTGTTCATGCCGGGCGGGACCATGTTTCACCCGGAGATCTGATAGAGGCAAAGGTTGATATGGCCCTCGCGAATGACGTGACGGCGCCCCTCGCCATAAAAGTGTTCAGAGAAATAGGTGTGGAGAAGGTCTTTGACACTGACAAGGTAACCCTGGTGGCGGATCACTTTGTTCCCAACAAGGATATTGCCTCAGCTGAGCAGGTCAAAATTGTGCGCGAGTTTGCCCGGCAGCAGGGTCTGAAGAATTACTTTGAGGGAGGCGAGTCCGGTATAGAACATGTAATACTCCCCGAAAAGGGACTTGTGCTTCCGGGGCAGCTCATTATCGGAGCCGACAGTCATACCTGCACCTATGGCGCCCTGGGTGCGTTTTCCACCGGCGTTGGAAGCACTGATCTCGGAGCGGTAATGGCCACCGGCGAGATATGGCTCAAAGTCCCGCCGACCATCCTTTTGAGATATGAAGGCTCTCTTCAACCCCATGTCGGAGGAAAAGATCTGATATTGCACACTATTGGTCTTCTGGGGGTGGAAGGAGCCCTCTATTGTGCCATGGAATTTACCGGCGGGGTAATCAGCAGACTTCCCATGTATCAGAGATTCACGATGTCGAATATGGCTATAGAAGCCGGGGGGAAAAACGGTATCATGGAACTTGATGAGACAACGCTTGCCTATGTTGCCGGAAGAACATCTTTAAAACCCGATATATTCAGGAGTGATCCTGACGCCGACTACGAACGGGTGATCGATATCGATGTGAGCGGTATAGAGCCGCAGGTCGCATTTCCTCACCTTCCATCGAATGTGCGTCCGGTTTCGGAAGTAGGAAATGTTCTGATTGATCAAGTGGTTATAGGTTCCTGCACGAATGGCTGGCTGGAAGATCTCCGTGACGCGGCAAGCATTCTGAAGGGAAGAAAAGTTTCTCCGGGGCTGAGACTGATAATCATGCCCGGATCTCCGCTGATATACAAACTGGCGATGCGGGAGGGTATTCTGGAGACATTTCTGGACGCCGGGGCTGTTATCGGCCCGCCTTCTTGCGGACCATGTCTCGGAGGACATATGGGTGTCCTCGCGTCTGGTGAAAGGGCTGTGGCCACGACAAATCGTAATTTTGTAGGGAGAATGGGACATCCGGAGAGCGAAGTCTATCTCGCCAATCCCTTTGTTGCAGCGGCATCCGCGGTTCTGGGAAGAGTTGGCGGACCCGATCAACTATAAAGAAAAGAATTTTTGGAAATGGAGAAAATGATGATACAGGGAAAAATATGGAAATTTGGCAATGATGTTGACACCGACGTTATCATTCCCGCAAGATATCTGAATGTGTCTGCTGAGTCTGAACTGGCAAAAAACTGTTTTGCCGATATCAGACCGGATTTCGCGGGAGCAGTTTCGGCCGGTGACATCCTGGTAGCGGGGAAGAACTTCGGATGTGGATCTTCACGTGAACACGCACCCATAGCGATAAAGGCGGCGGGTATCAGGGCGATTGTTGCTGAGAGCTTTGCCAGGATTTTCTACAGAAATGCCTTCAATATCGGCCTGCCCCTTCTGGAGTCGGTAGAGGCTTCTAAGGCCCTGTCCGATGGTGAAAATGCCGTCATCGATCTTGCCGCCGGAAGGATTGAAGGGAAAGGCCAGGTGTTTTCGGCCAGGCCCATACCCGATTTTATGGCGGAGCTGATCGACGCGGGAGGCTTGGTGGATTATATAAGGAAAGTAAAGATTGGAAGATAATCATGTATTCGCTATATGTTTTACGATTTCACTCCCCATCTTGGCTGTCCCGATAATAGCACTTGTGCCGGCGGCAATATCCGCGGTGCGTATCCCGGACTCTATGGTACTTGTGACGGCACTTTCAATGGCTTTGGCAGCCTCTTCGTGATTCAGCGTATATCTCAAAAGCATGGCAAGTGACAATATCTGCGCGATGGGATTTGCCGTTCCCTTTCCTGCAATATCAGGCGCCGATCCACCGGCTGGTTCGTACAGGCCAAATCCCGCTTCGTTGATGCTGGCAGATGCCAGAAGCCCCATGGATCCGGTCAACATGGCGCATTCATCGGAAATAATATCCCCGAACATGTTACCACAGAGCATGACATCAAACTGATGTGGATCTCTGACGAGTTGCATTGTCGCGTTGTCAACATATATATGGTTAAGCTCGATGTCGGGATATTCGCTCCCGATCTCGCTTACCACTTCTCTCCAGAGTACCATTGAAGAAAGAACGTTGGCTTTGTCAACGGATGTCACTTTTTTCTTTCTCAGCTTTGCCGCGTTGAAGGCTATTCTGGCTATTCGTTCGATTTCGCCCCTTGTGTATATCATCGTGTCGAAGGCTTTTTCATTTTGACCGTTTCCCGTTCTTCCCCTGGGTTCGCCGAAATAGATGCCCCCGGTAAGTTCACGTACGCAGAGGATATCAAAACCTTCTCCAACTATTTCGGGACGGAGCGGACTGGAGGCCGAAAGGGCGCGGAAGATCCTGGCCGGTCTTAGATTACAGAACAATCCGAAATGTTTTCGAAGGGGGAGCAGGGCTGCCCTCTCAGGCTGCTTATCGGGAGGGAGAGTCTCCCATTTGGGACCTCCCACTGAACCGAAGAGTATGGCGTCGCTGTCCTCGCATAATCTCAGTGTGGAAGGGGGAAGGGCTTCGCCATGCCTGTCTATGGCACATCCTCCTACGTCCGCAAAGTCATAGCTAAATTCAAGTGAAAATCTCTTTTGCACCACGTCCATGACCTTGATCGCTTCCTTCATTACCTCCGGACCTATCCCATCGCCCGGAAGTATTGCAATCTTTTTCACAATTTGATATCCCTTTCTGTGTTGGTAGTAATTTTAATGCAGTCGTAAAAAAACAGAATCACTCAAGTTTGTCATTCCATATCTGATCGTGTCCCCAGATAGTACAATAGGCGGATTATTGCAACAGCTTTTGCGCGCGAACGGGATTTTATATTGACTTAAAATGGTCAAAATGTTAGTGGAATGCCCACTTTATAGTAGATAAAATGCAGACAGAAAAAGTGAAGATATGCTGGATATAAAGTTTATAAGAGAAAACATTGATCTTGTCAGGGCAAAGCTGAAGGAGAGAGGGGATGCCATTGATCTGGATCAGTTCTCCACGATGGATCGAAAGAGGAGAGACATTCTTCAAGAAGTGGAGACTCTGAGAAGTGACAGAAACAGCGTTTCGAAGGAGATAGGCGCAAGGAAGCAGAACGGAGAGGACGCGTCCGATCTTATCGCGAAGATGGGCAGTGTATCCTCCAGAATAAAGGAACTGGACGAAGCACTTAAAGAAACCGAAAGGTTGCTTCACGGCCTGACAATGACCATGCCCAACATACCTCACGAGTCGGTTGTCCGTGGAACAGGGGACGAAGACAATCCTGTGGTAAGAAAGTGGGGAGAAAAACCACAGTTTGATTTTGAACCCAAACCCCACTGGGATATAGGCGAAGAGCTGAATATACTGGACTTTGCCGCCGGAGCCAAGATAGCCGGTGCGCGGTTTACCGTTTATCGAGGTGCCGGGGCCCGGCTGGAAAGGGCACTGATAAACTTTATGCTTGATCTCCACACAATGGAGCATGGTTACACAGAAATATTGACTCCATTCATGGTGAACAGTGAAAGCATGACGAGTACAGGACAGCTTCCCAAGTTCGAGGAGGATCTCTTTAAAATAGAAGGTACGGACTATTATCTCATTCCCACGGCGGAGGTGCCTGTCACCAATATACACAGGGATGAGATACTGGATGAAAAGGATCTTCCTGTTGCTTATGTCGCTTATTCCGCATGCTTTCGCGCGGAGGCGGGTTCTTATGGAAAGGACACGAGAGGGCTGATAAGACAGCACCAGTTCAACAAGGTGGAGATGGTCAAATTCACCAGGCCGGAAGAATCGTACGATGAACTGGAAAAATTGACAGCCAATGCCGAGGAGGTTTTGAAGAGGCTCGGCATCCACTTCCGGATCGTCGACCTGTGTACGGGCGATCTGGGGTTTTCCTCCGCTAAGACGTATGATTTGGAAGCGTGGCTACCCGGACAGAACGCGTACAGAGAAATATCCTCCTGCAGCAACTTTGAAACTTTTCAGGCACGCAGGGCAAATATCAGATTTCGCCGCGAGGAAAATTCAAAGGTTGAGTATGTCCATACACTCAACGGTTCAGGCCTCGCCATAGGGCGAACAGTGGTGGCGATACTGGAAAACTACCAGCAGAAGGACGGAAGTGTGATTGTTCCTGAAGAGCTGAGGCCTTATATGAACGGGGTTGACAGAATAGTTCGGAATAAGTAAAATAAATAATTAGCGTAAAATCGGAGGGATGGCCGAGAGGTCGAAGGCGGCGGTCTTGAAAACCGTTAACCGAAAGGTTCGCGGGTTCGAATCCTGCTCCCTCCGCCATATAAAATCAGATTCAGAAGCGGAGAGATGGCTGAGCGGCTGAAAGCGATCGCCTGCTAAGCGATTGTACGCCTCAAAAGGTGTACCGGGGGTTCGAATCCCCCTCTCTCCGCCATATTTGTTCTGTGCGCCCATGGCTCAGCTGGATAGAGCGTCGGACTACGAATCCGAAGGTCGAAGGTTCGAATCCTTCTGGGCGTACCATAATAGTCAGGGGGTTAACTTGGCTTAACCCCTTGACTATTTGTTTGGAGGGCTTTTGTAGAGGAATTTTTTGATCACAACACTGGATAAAGACTAAAACAGGGAGGAAATAATGGCTTCTAAAGATAAAATTGCAAGGGATGCCCAGAAGACTTACTGGGAGGGTGTGTTGAGCCGTCGTCTGGATGTTCTGAAGGAAAGTGGTCTCGAACCGAAAAAGATAGCTAAGGATGTCTCTATCAGAAAGATAAGGGCCGAGATAAGGAAAATTAGTGCAAGGCTTGTCGTTATAGACAAGAAAGAGAAGAAAATAGAAGAGATGGCAAGGATCAAGGCCAAGAAGGTACTTGCTGCCACCAAGGCGAAAGTCAAGAAAACAAAGGAGGAAGAAGAAACTCCTGAGACGAGCAAACGCCAGCAGAAACTGGGAAAGAAGATGGAGAAAAAGAAGGAAAAGAAACAGGCAAAAGATATGGGCCAGGGCTAAAATCACGACAATCCAATTAAGTTCAAAAAAGCAGGGTTTTCAAAGAACCCTGCTTTTTTCTTGGCCGGCAAGGACCAACACATATATTTACCTCTCAATATCAAATTTATGGGAACGGAACTTTCCTTGCACCAGTAGATAAAGTTGTGATATCATACATTCTCTTTTCTGAACCAGCATTCAGACACATAGTAACAAAATGCTTTCCTCAAAAGGAAAGCTTAAGGATACTATCAGTAATAGTTTTTTCGGAAGACAAGCTGCTCGTATTCAAGTAAGGAGGAACCTGTCATGAAAAAGGGCTTTTTTTATTTGCTTCTGTTCATTTTATCCATGTACCTTTTTTCCTGTTCCCAGGATCAAACAAAAGAGGGAAAAACACTGGTGAAGATAAATGATTACAAGCTTACTCTTTCTGAATATCAAGATCAACTGG
>JAUXBI010000123.1 GCA_030619435.1 Syntrophaceae bacterium | reverse complement strand
CATGTTCCTCTATGCCGGTCGCTGGATTGACACCAAACTTAATACTGAGCCCAGTTTCAT
Organism: Syntrophaceae bacterium; assembly: GCA_030619435.1. Classification (GTDB taxonomy): domain Bacteria; phylum Desulfobacterota; class Syntrophia; order Syntrophales; family UBA2210; genus UBA2210. Next base: position 5,397 of record JAUXBI010000123.1, on the reverse strand, counting down.
GTTAGGTCTTTTCATACTGGCCATATTCCTGTGTATCTGGAGACTCTATGGAGAAGCACTCATACACATGAAGAAACAGTAAGAATAACATCTCCTTATTATATACCCCACAAATAACCCCCCGTCTCTGCCGGAGACGGGGGGTTATCTTTTGACAGTCAGAAAGGTCAGCCTGCATCATCAAATGCGCTTCATGATCCACTCATTCAGATCATCCAACACCTGTTTTCTCTGTTCCGCCTCCTCATTATATATCTCGTGGTAAAGATCTTTGTAGATATGGAGTGTCTTGTCGTCGGAGCCCAGGGCCTCAAAGAAATTTGCCGATGCGTCCGCATTCGTAAGGTGATCATCACCCGCCAGCTGCATCAGTAGCGGAATTTTTATCTCCGGGGCCGAATCGCCCGCGGCTTTCATGGCTGATAAGAACTCGGTAAACCAGCGGGCGCTTACCCTGCCATGAACCAGAGGATCATCGATGTACGCACGAACCACATCTTCGTCATGGCTGATTTTCGACACATCCAGATCATTGGCAAAACCGAATGACGGAAAGAAGGCAGACATAATCCTGCCGGCAAATGCCTTGGCGGCAGGTATATCCGCAGTTATACCGAGCGCGGGTGAAGAGACAATCAACCCATCTATCCTTTCCGGAAAGTTGGCGGCAACCCGTAGCGCGATAAGCCCTCCCAGGCTGTGTCCCAGGAGAAAAAGCTTCACGCCTTCTGCTATTCCATCACTGGAGATTCCAACCAGTTTGGAGAGCTCCACCATATACTGGTAAAAGGAGAATACATGCCCCCTGATGCCGTCACTCCGTCCATGCCCTCTGTGATCCATCGCCCATACGCTTATACCTTCGGGAAGAAGCCGTTCAACAACATTGCCATAGCGCCCGGAATGCTCACCCAACCCGTGTGCAATCACCATCCGCGCTTTCTCAGGATTGGCCTGATACCTCCTGTAGAAGATCTTTACACCACCCTCACCTATGAAGAAGCTTTCATAATCAGCAGAAAATCCGGCCATGTTTACAATACCTCCTATTTCTGGGACATGGCCCCGATTTGATGAAACCAAACCGGGGCATGCGCCAATTGAATTACATGCTCAGCCTCTTAGCAGGATCTGATCCATCCTGCCAAGGGCCTCTTCCAGTTTCTCAGGCATGGATCCACCGGCCTGGGCCATATCGGGACGGCCTCCTCCGCTTCCCCCGATAACCGGTGCTATCTCTCTTATTATCTCTCCCGCGTTATAGCGATCCGCAAGATCTTTCGTAACCATGCACAGGAGCATGGCCTTATCTCCGACCCTGCTGCCCAGCAGCACAACGCCGGAGGAAATCCTGTCTCTTACCTTGTCACCAAAATCACGAAGTGTTCGCACATCCGGAACATCAACCAAGGTTGCGAGCACCTTAACGCCCTTTATTTCCTTTATTTTATCAATCAGGTCCGAGGAATCCTTCGCCGCCAGTTTTCCCTTCAGGGCTTCGATTTCTCTTTCAGATTCCTTCTGACGTTTCAATAACTTACCTACCCTCTCCGAAAGATCCAGGGGTTTGGTTCTTAAAAGAAGAGCTGAATCCTTTAATGTCTTCTCCATTTTTTCCACATATCGCACGGCTTCTCTGCCGGTCACTGCTTCTATTCTCCTCACACCGGCGGCAATCGCCGATTCATGGACGATCTTCAGAAATCCTATGTCGCCCGTGCGCAGGACATGTGTGCCACCACACAGCTCCATACCGAGTTCCCCCATACTGACTACCCTTACCGTATCTCCATATTTCTCGTCAAACACCGCGGTGGCACCCGTCTTCATTGCGTCTTCATTGGACAATACTTTCGTGTCAACCGGCACGTTTTTCCTTATATACTGATTGGCCAGTCTTTCCACCCTTTCCATTTCTTCATCTTCTATCCTCGCGAAATGGGTAAAATCAAAGCGCAGTCTCTCTGAATTAACAAGGGAACCGGATTGGGTAACATGGTCCCCCAGCACCCGTTTCAATGACGCTTGGAGAATATGAGTGCCCGAGTGGTTTGCCTCGATAGCCCGGCGTATTTCCTCGTCTGTTTTTAAGGCAACAGTGTCTCCAACCTTGAGTCCGCCCTTCTTCATTTTTCCAATATGGGTAAACAGGTCATCCAGGGGCTTTTGCGTATCCCATACATCGAAAAGAGCGGTTCCACTTTCTATGATACCTATATCTCCCACCTGCCCCCCCACTTCTCCATAGAATGGGGTTTTATCCACAATTATCTCGCCTTTTTCGCCTTCCGAGAGGGAATTGGCCTTTTTATCGTCCTTCAGGATTGCGACAATCCTTGAGGACGTTTCAGTATTGCCTTCATGTCCCGCGAACAGCGTAGAAATTCCATCTATGGAAAGTGTTCTGTAGATATCCGCCACTTCTTCTTCACCACTTCCCTTCCACGACTCTCTAGCCTTTTTTCTCTGGGCTTCCATGGAGCTTTCAAAACCCTCCATATCCAAGGACATTCCGCGCGATCTAGCGGCATCCCCGGTTAGATCGGTAGGAAAACCGAAGGTATCGTAGAGTTTGAACACTATCCCACCGGGAATTACTTTTTCTCCATTACTTTCCAGGAACTCTATTTCGTCATTCAGTATTCTCAAACCGGCATCAAGGGTTTCCATGAAGCGCTGTTCCTCATTAATAACCACCTTCCTTACATAGGATTCCTTGTCCAGAAGTTCCGGATAGTATTCCTTCATTTCCCCTATAACTACGGGAACCATGTCATGTAGGAAAGGCCTGTCAAGGCCGAGGAGTTTTCCATGCCGGGCGGCCCTTCTCAGTATCCTCCGAAGAACATATCCTCGCCCCTCGTTGCTCGGAAGAACTCCGTCACTGATAAGGAATGTTATGGCCCTGCAGTGGTCGGCTATAACCTTGATAGATATGTCGTCATCTTCGTTATCCTTATATTTTTTACCGGACACACCCTCAATGTGCAGTATAATGTTCCTGAAAAGGTCGCAATCATAGTTGCTTTCCACACCCTGTATAACAGCCGCCAGCCGTTCAAGTCCCATGCCTGTATCTATGTTGGGACTCGGCAGGGGTGTCAACGTCCCCGATTCGTCTCTGTCATATTGTGTAAATACAAGGTTCCAGATCTCCACATAGCGGCCGCATTCACATTCCAGACTGCACTCGGGTCTTCCGCATCCCACGTCTTTACCCAGATCGTAGTATATCTCCGAGCAGGGACCGCATGGACCGGTATCACCCATCATCCAAAAGTTGTCCTTTTCACCCATACGCACGATGCGTTCAGCCGGCACCCCGACCTTTTTATTCCATATTTCAAAGGCCTCATCATCATCCCTGAAAATGCTCACCCATAGCCTGTCTTGGGGAAGACCCATGACATCCGTAAGAAACTCCCATCCCCATGTTATGGCCTCATCCTTAAAGTAGTCGCCGAAGGAAAAATTGCCCAGCATCTCGAAGAAGGTGTGGTGTCGAGCGGTAAAACCGACGTTTTCCAAGTCATTGTGTTTTCCCCCGGCCCTGACACACTTTTGCGATGTGGCGGCCCTATTGTAATCACGCTTCTCCTGACCCAGAAAAAGGTTCTTGAATTGGACCATGCCCGCGTTTGTAAAAAGCAATGTCGGATCTTCCTTCGGTATAAGCGATGAACTGGCCACAACCACATGGCCTCGCTCTTTAAAATATCCAAGAAATTTTTCTCTGATCTCACTGCCTGTCATCAATATATATCTCCTCATTCAAGCTTTATGGTTAACGCAGCAATCTCCTTCCATATCTTTCAGCACATCCAGTATAAGTCCCACAGGAAATCCTCGGCCTGCGAGGCTCTGCACCAATCGTCTCTTTCCCTTATATGAGAAAACCTCGCATTCAGATTCTCTGCGAAGTCTTTTCTCAACAAGTTCTCCTATGGCGCACCTTCCGTCTTTTTCCTTCCTTGCCTCGGCGATAGCTCCTTCTATGAGGTAGCGGGGGATTCCCTTCTCGAGAAGGCTTATCTCTATCTTCCTGTCACCCCACAGCCTGCTGACGGCGAGGCTTCTTGCCCACTGCCTTGCAAAATTTTCATCGTTCAAATACCCAAGATCGGTAAACCTGTCAACAACCTTCTTGATTACGGCATCGTCGAAACCCTTTTCCGCAAGTTTCGACCGCACCTCCTTTATACTTCTCCCCCTGTATAAAAGATATCGCAGTGCCTTTTGCCTTGCCTTTTCATACAAAGGATCGTCATCCACTATTCTTTTTCCTCTACCTTACCCTTTTTCAGGCCGAATTTTTCGCAGACTTCTTCCATTATCCGGTCCTTTATATCGGGATTATCCTTCAGAAACTCTTTGGTGTTCTCCCGGCCCTGCCCTATCCTCTCCCCTCCGTATGAATACCAGGCGCCTGCTTTATCAACAATTTCGTTGTCGGATGCCAGATCAAGGAGGTCGCCTTCCTTTGAAATGCCCTCTCCGAAGATGATATCAAATTCCGTCTGTCTGAATGGAGGAGCCACCTTATTCTTCACCACCTTGACCCGTACTCTGTTTCCGATTACATCCTGTCCCTGTTTTATCGCGGAGATCTTGCGTATATCCAGGCGCATGGTTGAATAGAATTTGAGGGCGTTTCCCCCGGTTGTTGTCTCCGGATTGCCAAAGAATACCCCTATCTTCATACGCAACTGATTAATAAAGATAACCGTTGTCATGGTCTTGCCTATGGATCCGGTAAGCTTCCTGAGCGCCTGTGACATCAGCCTCGCCTGGAGTCCCATCTGCGCGTCTCCCATGTCTCCTTCAAGCTCTGAACGCGGTACCAGGGCCGCAACGGAGTCTATAACGAGGACATCAAGCGCGCCACTTCTCACCAGCACCTCGGCGATCTCAAGCGCCTGCTCTCCCGTATCAGGCTGGGATATGAGGAGATCATCCGTATTCACACCGATATTTCTGGCATAAGTCACGTCCAGCGCGTGTTCCGCGTCCACAAACGCCGCGAGGCCGCCTGCCTTCTGCGCCTCCGCGACAATCTGAAGCGCAAGGGTAGTCTTCCCTCCTGATTCGGGACCAAATATCTCAATGACCCTTCCCCTGGGAACACCGCCGACACCAAGGGCAAGATCAAGACTTATGGAACCCGTAGGTATGGCAGGAACATTCGATATAAATTCATCCCCGCCCAGCCTCATGATGGAACCCTTTCCAAACTGCTTCTCGATCTGTGTTATAGCCAGCTCCACAGACCTTTCCTTATCTGTATCAGATATCATAGCGACCTCCCTTTATCGGTATAACGTACCGCCCGTCAAAAAATGTTATTAAGAATCCAAAATTAAGAACTTACAATTAAGGCCCTTCTCCCGATTAGTTGAT
>JAUXBI010000245.1 GCA_030619435.1 Syntrophaceae bacterium | reverse complement strand
TCCTGCAGTGAATGGAACCGGTTTGTTGAAGAAGAAATAAAGGATTCTGATTCAGGCATCTCCGCTGAACTTCAATTTAACGAATCTCCTTTGCCGATTGACTCCATTGAGGCGGATGAGAAGGATAGGCTAAAGGTCGGAATTGATGAAGTGGACAGAGTTCTCGGTGGGGGTATCGTAGGTGGCTCTGCCATACTTGTCGGCGGTGATCCAGGGATCGGGAAATCAACGCTCCTCCTTCAGGTCTTACAGAATCTGGCCGAAAATGGGCTTAAAGTCCTCTATATCACGGGGGAAGAATCGGCCAGGCAGATTAAGCTCAGAGGGAAGCGGATCGGCGCTTCATCGAAAAATCTCTTGGTGCTGGTCGAGATAGACCTCGAAAACATCCTGAAACATATAAAAGAAATAGAGCCGCAGGTCGTGGTGGTCGATTCTATTCAAACGGTGTATTCATCCGCACTCTCTTCCGCTCCCGGCAGCGTGGGGCAGGTGAGGGAGGCATCGGGGCGACTTATTCTTATGTCAAAAAAGACAGGGATACCCATCTTCCTTATCGGTCATGTTACCAAAGAGGGGGCTATTGCCGGCCCGAAGGTGCTGGAACATATGGTGGATACCGTCCTCTATTTTGAGGGGGATTCGGGACACGCATACCGGATTATAAGAGGCATCAAGAATAGATACGGCCCGACCAACGAAATAGGCGTCTTTGAAATGAGAGACGATGGCCTGAACGAAGTGGCAAACCCTTCGGAGTTTTTCCTTGCGGAAAGACCTGAGGGCGCTGCCGGTTCCGTTGTCGTGCCAAGTATTGAGGGGACGAGACCGATACTGATAGAGATTCAGTCGTTGGTGAGCCCCACGAATCTGGGAATGCCGAGAAGAACCGCCATCGGTGTCGACCACAACAGGGTGTCTCTGCTGGTTGCGGTTCTGGACAAGATATGCGGCCTTCACATGGGTAATCACGATATATTTATCAACGTCGCCGGTGGAGTGAAGGTGGACGAGCCCGCTGTAGATATAGGTATCGTTTCCTCGATTGCCTCCAGTTTTCTTGACCGTCCGATAGATTCAGGCACCGTTGTATTTGGTGAGGTTGGCCTCACAGGTGAGGTGAGGGGAATAAGTCAGATGGAGGCCAGGATCAAAGAGGCGGCAAGAATGGGGTTTGACCGCTGCATCCTTCCAAAGACCCTCTCGCGCAATGTATCTTCAAAGACAAATATGGAACTTGTCAGGATAAGCAATCTCAAGGAATTAATGGAACAACTTTTTTAGAAAGTTTCACCCTCCCTTGACCCCTCCCATTGAGGGAGGAGATCATGGAAGAGGGCTTTCGGTTTTTTGGTGGCAAATATGAACAGTCCATATATGATTGATTGGGCGATTACTAATAAATGCAATCTCGACTGCCTGCACTGCAGGGGGATGGCCGAAGATGAGCTTGACAGTAGCACTGTTTTGAAAGTGGCCGCAGAGATACCTGCGCTTGCTCCGAGGTGGGTAATCATCGAAGGAGGGGAGCCGCTTCTGTGTGGTGAACTGCTATTTGAAGTTATCGAAATAATGGACAGAAATAAAATCAGGGTCTATCTTATCACCAACGGCATGCTGCTTGATGAAGAAATAGTCATGAGATTCGCGAAACTGAATGTGAATCTCATGATTAGCATAGATGGGGCGGATAAAGAGAGTTATGAAGAGACAAGAATGGGGGCAAGTTTTGAAAAGTTAAAAGAATCCGTGGCAATTGCGACTGAGTATAATATTCTCGACTCCTGTCCCGTGACCATCGGAAAACACAACCATCAACAAATCGGTGAATTGTTTAAGTTCGCGCAAGAGATAGGATACGGAAAAATTACAATTCTGGGATTAAAACCCTGTCATGATTATGAAAAATACGTCTTGAACGCGAAAGAATATGAATCGCTTTTCTTCTCCATCGTTGAAAATCAAAAAGAATACAATATGGATATATATGTTGATGAGCCGTTCTTCAGGCCGTTTTTGAAGGAACACGGCATTGATTATTCATCCGATTCCGAGAACGGCATTATAGTACCGGATGTCTCCCGCTGTATCTTCGGCGATTATATATTTATCGAGACAAACGGGGACGTGAAACCGTGCACATTCGCCCCCGTTGTGATGGGCAATGTAAATGAAAAGGGTCTTGGTGAAATATGGAATAATATGCAGAATTCGGAGTTGATCGAAGAAATCAGGGATTTTTCAACGAGAGAAAGTCCCTGTAATGAATGCAAATACTTGTATGAGTGTGGAGGCTGCAGGTCGAGGACATTCGCTTTAACTGAAAGCTGGACGGCGCCGGATCCCGTCTGTCCATTGAAGGAGATGGCTCAATGAGAGTTGTAGGAATAGACCCTGGAACATACAGTTTTGACCTTTTCGGCATGGAAGATAACCGGAAGGTCATCATAGACGAAGCGATAAAAACGGAGGATGTTTTCAAAGACCTCTGTGTGCTCATCAGGAAACTGGAGGAATTGATGCCGCTTGATGTTATCGTTGGCCCGTCAGGGTATGGGATACCATTGAAAAAGATAG
>JAUXBI010000219.1 GCA_030619435.1 Syntrophaceae bacterium | reverse complement strand
CGCGTTAGCTGATCCGAATCCCGCCGGAATGAAAGATTTACCCTTCTTTATTGTACTGTTCAAATAAGATGTCAGCTGTTCACGCAGTTTCCCTGTTGCTTCTCTTTTCTCAGGAGGAGTTTTCCGTCGTGAGTCTTTCCGCGCCCCACGTTTTCCAATAAGACCGGAATTGAGATTGACCGCTATGACGATATCGGCGCCCATGGCCCTGCACAACGATACGGGTACCGGATTCACCAGACCTCCGTCCACGAGCCATTGCCCGCCCTGCTTAAAGGGCGCAAATATGCCCGGCATTGATATGCTTGCGCGCATGGCATCCATCAGAGATCCTTTTTTGAGCCATATCTCGCGTCCCGACATCAGGTCTGTCGCAACCGCGGCAAAAGGTATGGAAAGATCTTCGATGTTTGGATCTGCAAAGTTTTTTCTGAAGAAATTTATAATCTTTTCTCCCACAATGAACCCGGATCGGGGAAACATCACATCCATGAATCCGATAACATCCGACCATGAGAGCTCCCGCACCCATTCATCCAGCTGATCCAGTGTGCCGGCGGCCAGCGCTCCACCGACAACCGATCCTATCGATGTTCCGCACACAATGTCTATGGGAATCCCTTCCTCCCGCAGACCCTGTATTACGCCGATGTGCGACCACCCGCGAGCCGAACCGCTGCCAAGCGCCAGACCGATCTTTCTTGTTTTTGTCATGTCAGGACCCCTTTCTCCTTACGCCAACTCAATATCTCCCAATATCCCCAGCTTATCACCCATAATAATCAAGACACCCATGACTCCTTTTATGCGCAGTCCGAAGTCAAGCGCACTCTTTATATCCCCTTCCCTTTTGACAGTATTGCAGATCGCAGTTGCCGCAGCATCGGCCAAGGTTGTAGATTCTGACGTGACGCATACCGCGTCCGCCCTGCCGAAACTCAGTGAATGTCCGACAGTTCCTGAAGAGGTGCAGACACCGACAGGAACTCCTCCACACTTTATCCTGATAGAAACTTTGTAGCTGAGAGGAGAATTTCCGGCGAAGATTCCAACTATGGCGTCCTTATTTACGAGTTTCAGGAATATATCGCCGCCATTTTCTATTATGACATTGTTTGAACATTTCATGAGATCCAGACCGACATTCCGTGCGATTGCCCCCGCGACGGAGGCCATAGGACCGACACCACAACGACGGGCCGCCTCTGTCATTTCTCTTATTATGGCCGGAGCGAAATCATCTGTCTCAACCGGCGTCATGGAATTTATGAACTGGGGATTGTGTCTGATGTACTCTTCTATGAATTCCCGGTGTCTGTGCACGGATTGCGTTGCCGCGTCTCTGCAATCACTGTCCGCGCCTATATAGAGATCTGTTTCCTTTATCTTTACCTGAAAGGATACAAGTTCCCTTTTCGAAATCCTGTTTCTATAGGTTCGCTCGCGGTATTCCATCTTCGTCCGTACACTATTGCAACACTTATTTCATGACAGACCCTTACATAAACCGTGTCGCACCCGGGCCCAGGAGCTCGTCAGCCTCTTTTTTGATGTCTTCTGAGATTTCAACCCTTGAACCTTGACCAAGCGAGATAATGGTTTCAGCGCTATTCGATGACTGTAAATGTATATATCCTATATGGTTGCCCCTTCGCCTATCAAGTATTACTTTAGGCGCTTCTACCGTCTCTCCGTCAGATTTTTCGGTATCGATTATAAAATGCACGGAGGAAAAAGGTGTCTTCATCGCCTCCTCAACAGTGGTGATTTCAGAAGCCACAATTTTGCTCCCCTCGTCACCGATATCAAGCCGCCCTTTTATATAAAGAGGTTCTTCACTGTTTATTATGAACATGCTGTCTCTGTAGAGTTCCGCGAAGACAACGACTGTGATAAAGCCCTTCAAGTCCTCAATGGTTACATAGGCCATCGTATCCTTTTTCTTTGTTGTAACTTCCTTTACATTGTTTACAACTCCGGCGACTGTAACGATACTACCATCTTGTTTTCCAGATAATGTCTGGGAATCATTGTCTACAATGGTGTTAAGACTGTCTGCGTATTTCAGGAGGGGATGGCCGGTTATATAAAACCCCAGCATCTCCTTCTCATAAGACAACAGGACATCATGATCCCATTCCGGAACATCGGGAAGGTTCGGCTGTGTTGTGTCCTCAATCCCGGATTGATCAAAGAGACTGGTCTGGCCATTCATCCGGTCCCTGTTTTTCTTCTGCGCGGCGAGGGCGATATCTTCGTAACCTTCCATCAAACGGCATCTGTTTTTCTCCAGGGAATCAAACACTCCGCATTTGATAAAACTTTCTATGACCTTCTTGTTGATCTTGTGCATATCCACCCTGTCACAGAAATCATGGAATGAAGCGAATCTTCCCTCTGATGTCCTGGCAAGTATTATGGAATCTACAGCACCACTGCCGACGTTTTTCACGGCGGACAGACCAAATCTGATATTGTCCCCCACAACGCTGAAATCGGTGAAGGATTCATTTATGTCCGGGGGCAACACGTTGATCCCCATATCCCTGCAGCTGCTGATATACTTTATGATATTATCCCTGTTGTTTTTCTCGCTGGTGAGCAGCGCCGTCATGAATTCCACCGGATAATGGGCCTTCAGATACGCGGTCTGGAAGGAGATCATCGTGTAGGCGGTGCTGTGAGATTTGTTGAATCCATAACCGGCGAATGTTTCCATATGCTCCCATATTTTTTTTGCTTTGGCCTCCGGAATCTTGTTTTTCTTTGCGCCGGCAAGAAACTTGGGACTCTCCTTTCCCATCGCGGAGGCCTTCTTTTTACTCATGGCTCTCCGGAGATTGTCCGCGTCCGCCATGCTGTAACCACCGATTGCGCTGGCGATCTGCATCACCTGTTCCTGATAGATGGTAATACCGTAAGTCTCTTTCAGTATCGCTTCAAGGCGCTGATCTTCATAGACAATCTTCTTTTTTCCCTGTTTTTGTGCTATAAAATCGGGGATCATGGTCATTGGACCCGGCCGGTAGAGGGAGATCAAGGCGATAATATCCTCAATGCAGTCCGGT
>JAUXBI010000171.1 GCA_030619435.1 Syntrophaceae bacterium | reverse complement strand
TTCGACGTAAGTTCAGCTAAAAGAAGAAACGTCGCCGATCCAAGCATGATTGCCAATAGATCGAATTTATCATACAAGCCTTGCCTGAAGTAGGCATCAAACACTCTGATTATACAGCTGTCCGGAAAATGCTGAATAAAGTGTTCATGAATCAGGGCAGGATATTTCTGGCCGAGTTCAAAAGAAGAATCAATGCCAAACCAGAACAGACATATAATAATTCGATTGCGCCTGTTTTGGGGTGCTACGCCGGCAGACAACAGGCTGAAGGAAAGAACGTGAAAAAATTCGGGTGCATTTCCTCCCAGACTTCCGTATATACCGGGCAGCTTGTGAAAATACTTCTCCAGGAAGCTGAATTTGTTGAGAAAGTATGTCGCGTTCCAGGGCCTGTTCGCAAGATACTCCCAGGAGCCGGCCAAAAAACTGATTATGCCCAAAAATAATTGACCTTTGTTTATAATGCCTGAGCTATTACTACTACGTGAGCTTTCTGAAAGGTTCCCGGACATAATCATCACATCAAAAGGCTTTTATCAAATAATTTGTTGAGGGACAGGATTTTGTTTTTGTGGATATTGAGATAAGGTAATTGAAATGAGATTTTACGTCAAGATTTTTGTTGACAACATAATAGTTGATGGATTCGTAAAAAGAAGTGATCCGTTCCCTATTCAACTTTATTGTTGTGTGTCCAGTACCACGCAAGGCTGCCCTCCTCACGCGCCGGCTTGATGTAGCCCGCACCGACAAAATCCTCTATGGTTTTGCGAACCAGTCCCGGATCGAAACCGGTTTTCTCTTCGATTTTTGCGCACAGCATGCCGACAGCTCCGTTATCAGAGGCGTGCTCCATGGGGAAACGGCCACAAGTTTCAATCAAATCCTCGGACAGGAGCCTGTAAACAAGCTGCATCCTGAAGTACCCTTCAACCCTGAAATTGTCTTCCGGCAGGCCCCTCCCCTCTCTGTAATCGCGCACCTGCTTTTCCCATTCATCATTTATTTCCCTGTCAAATGCCGCCACAAATCCTTCAATATCTTCGGGCGAAAGCGCTGATGTCCTGACAATAGCGCTGTTAGCGTCATAACGTGCCCAGTCGTCAGTCAGGATTTCAAGGTCGTATTCCTCAATCTTTTCACGCACAGTGGTTCCCGGAAAGGGAGCAAGAAAGTGGTATCCGTAAGGTATCCCGAGGCTTTGTGAAAATTCCCGCGTATCTCTGAGGGTTTCAGGCGACTCCCCGGGGAGACCCACCATAAAGGACGCGTGAGCCAGGATTCCCACTTTTTTGCACACCCTGACCGCATTTCTCGCCTGGTCAAGAGTAATGCCTTTTTTTACGCGCCTGAGCATCTCCGGATTGCCTGACTCTATGCCAAAACTGACACTGTCGCACCCGGCATCCCGCATGAGTTCGAGAATTTCACTATCAACAGTATTGACACGCGCGAAAGCACTCCATGTGAAATCAAGCCCGCGCCTTAAGATCTCCCCGCACACCTCGCGAACTCTTGCCTTATTCGATGTGAAGAGATCATCCGCTATATTTATCCTGGAAATGCCGTAAGACAGTATCCGCTCTATTTCATCCATGACATATTCCACCTTCCGGTAGCGGACCCTTTTGCCCACCATGCGTCTTCCCTGGCAGAATATGCACGCATTCGGGCACCCCCTGCTCGTTATTATACTGACCGGAAAGCCAAGTGCCCGGTATCTCGACATGGGGAGCAGATGTCGCGCCGGCATGGGAATGGAATCAAGATCGTCTATCAACTCCCTCCGCTCCGTGACAACAATCCCGCCGTCCTGCCTGAACGCGAGTCCCTTTATGTCCGGCCAGCTGCCGCGCTCCATCATATGCGGGACAAGCTCCATGATGGTTTTCTCGCCCTCCCCCACAACCAGCATGTCTATCTCGGGATATATTTCAAGAGTGCCTGCAACGGCAAACGATACATGGGGGCCGCCCATCATAGTCACCACGGAGGGTCTGTGTCTCTTGGCGGTCTTTATTATATCCGCTGCCGCGGAAAAGTTCATGGTCACAGAGGTGGTGCCGACAACATCCGGTTCGAAGGCGTCAATCTCTTCTTTTAACTTTTTCGGCGTATAACGGGATACAATGTAATCGATAATTTTTACATGACAACCGGCCGCTTCAAACGCGGCTGCCACGTAAGAGACGCCCAGCGGCGGCGCGGGGGCCTCCTCAAGCGGATATGGGGGGGCAATGATAGCTACTTTCATAGACAAACCGGATCTCCGTCTCGAAGTCTAATCTCATTAATGATGATAAATCACCAGATCATGATAGGGGACACAACATGTGATGAACTAAAATATAAATGGTGGGTTGTCAACAGATTTCACTGTCACAGGCGGCAGCGGAAAGCCCCGCCCGTGACAGGAATCATAATATGAAAGTTCAGACACGCCGTCTGCGAATAACCATGAAGCCCGCGGTGATCGTGAGCAGGAACAGTATGATCATCCCCCATTCGGAGAGTGTCGGGATACTGGCTGGCGGTGGTGGTGGTGCAGAACTTGCCTTAAGCATGGTCAGCAGCGCCCAGTTTGTGCTGAGTGTTCTATAACCGGTGGGGTACCCTCCCTGCTCCCAGTAGCCATCAACATGCTGATTGGCCACTATTACGTCAGTAAAGTCATCATACCAGTCATGAGCACCGATTGTATCTAAACCTAATGACAACATTGCTTTCATGATCGTGGCGGTAGCGATGTAGGACGGAAGTGGAGAAGGTGGGTTGCCTCGCCAGCCCACATCAGGAAATCCATTCACCGTAGAAGTATGTCCACTATATCCACTATTGGGCACATTCCAGTGTCTTCCAAGGAAATCGAGCGCCCACTGTACCCGTGGTGTGGCGGTGGTATCTCCTACCAGTTCCATCTCATAAAGCAGGTGGCCGGTTTTATAACAGTTGATCCATTGATTAGCCTGCCAGTAACCGGAGCCGCCATGCATTGGATCAGAAGTATCCGCCGGGGTATACTGGATGTAATCGATATACGTATTGAGTGCGGTCAGGAGACCAGCAGGGATGGAAATATTAAAACTGTGCTCGGCATATCCCAGTCCGAGTACCACCCAGCCTGTAGTCGACTGATCGCTACCAGAGTCCGGTCCATGATACCCCCAGGCCCCAACATAGTTTCCTGTTATACCCTGGGTATAGACCAAATAGTTAACCGTTTCCTGGGCAACCTGAAGATAGGTCATGCCGTCTACCGGGCTGCCTGACACATTGACTACGGTATTAGGCGAGCTGGTCCGGCAAATGGCCATCAGTGGAGGGCCGCTTTCGTAGTTTGAATAACTACCGCCATGTTGCCACCAGACCCTTTGGTTGACGGTGTCGCGAAAGGCAGCACTGAAAATATAATCAAGCCCTGCCTGAACATTGCTCTGGTACATATAAGCTGGGCTCAGCGGATCCACTCCCAAATTTTCGGCATAATGGATCAATACAGCTACGGAAAATCCGGTTGTTCCAGAATAGTGAGCACTCCCCCATGACCCATCTGGATTCTGCTGGGCTGCCAGCCATTGGATTCCCGAAGCTGTGGAAGCATTAATCTCAGCAGTGGTTGCTGCTTCTGCCTTTTCGGGCATCATCCCAGTTAAACAGTAAAACGATAGAAAAAAACAAAGGATCAATCTGACAAAGATTCTTTGGTTCATTTCTCCTCCCCCTTTTTTAGATTGTTTAATGTGATCACAAAATATGTTTCTATTCCTGATATTGCCTCTTTATCAAGTTTGTCTTTTGTTGCCAATAAAACTCTTGAGTACTTCTTTTTCTTATCCTACTGCTGAACTTAACCTCGCAAAGCAACATTTTCCTACCGTCCGGGATGACGGGAATAACAAAATCGATCTCCTTATCACCACATCGCCAATTTTGAATTACTCATTATTATCTCCTTAACGGGGTTTTATTCCTTTAACTGACTTTTTGTTTTTGGGGTTTTGCGATCCAGTATTTTTATTCAGGGAAAAGTCTCCTTCGCATAAAGAAACTCTGTTCATCTTTTTGACAAACAGGGCGTTGATTCATTGTCCATAAATTCTCCC
>JAUXBI010000156.1 GCA_030619435.1 Syntrophaceae bacterium | reverse complement strand
TCCGCCAGTTTCTTCATAAACGCTTCTCGGCTCATGCCCGCTACTTTTACATCGAAAAGGTGCCATGCGTGAACGTGCCGGTATGGAGGAACTCTAGGTATGTCAAGACCCTTTACACCCGCCAAATTCTCGCTATAGAGATCGGCCAGTTCTCTTCTGCGTTTATTGAGTTCTTCCAGTCTGGCAAGTTGAGCCAATCCTAGGGCGGCTTGGATATCTGTCAGATTATATTTGAATCCGGGTTCGTTTATATCATACTCCGGGTTGCCGCCCTTGCCATATCTTTTCCACGCGTCCCGTTCGATGCCATGGAATCTGAGAAGTCGCAGCCGCTGTTCGAAATCAGGATTGCTGAGAGTTATCATACCGCCTTCGCCTGCAGTGATATTTTTCAGTGGATGGAAGGAGAAGATGGCGGTCTGCCCGAATCCCCCGGCATGGAGGCCTTTATACCAGGTTCCCAACGCATGTGCCGCATCCTCAATCACGACAAGGTTGTGACGTTCCGCAATATCCATTATTCTGTCCATGTCGGCGGGAGCGCCCGCAAAATGGACGGGGATAATGGCCTTTGTTTTTCCGGTGACAGCCTCTTCAATCAACGTTTCATTAATGGTCAGCGTATCATAATGAATGTCGACAAAAACGGGCTTTGCGCCGCACAGAGTAATCATATTGATGGTGGAGGCAAAGGTCATGGAAGGCGTGATGATTTCGTCCCCCTCTTTTAATCCCAGGGTCAGCATCATAAGGTGCATGCCGGCCGTGCCTGAGCTGAGAGATATCGCATGGGGTGCCCCGGTGATCTCGCAGAACTTATCTTCAAATGTCTTGCACAGGGGCCCCGTAGTGATCCACCCGGATTTCAGACAGGTGACAACACCGTTTATTTCTTTTTCTCCGATTGATGGTCTGCTCAGAGGCAAAAAATCTTCTCTTATTTTCATAGATCAACTCCTCAACATCGCAGGCGCAGGAGATAAAAAGCGCCGTTGCTCCACAGCACCTCTACGTTCGGGATATTCTTTTTCAGTTTTTCAACCCTTCTCTGGTATTTCGTTACGCAGTATATCTCACCCTTTTCTCTGCATAACCTGAAAAAATCTTCGGATCTCAAGAAATAACGGGATCTTTCATCAGCAGAAAGCCTTTTTATACCATATCCCAATTCCCCGAAATCATCAACAACGGGAGTTCTTATCTTACTGTAAAAATCGATTCCATAGAGTGATATTCCATATTGGAACAGGTCTTCATCGGCGGGAAGCAGGGACTTGATCATTTGCGTTACCGGGTAAGCCGACTTATAAGGAGTCAGAAAATGTGAAAGTGGTAAAAGCAGCGAAGCCAGAAATAACGCAGAGATTAAATAGATGGTCAGAAACCACCCTTTGTTCCACGTCTTCTTTACAAAATCCGGCAGAAATACGATAAGGATCTGCAGTCCAATCGGGATGGCTATAAGAGGCAGCCATTCGCTCAGGGTAATATTGTGTCTTTTAAGAAATAGTGGAACACACAGTACAATGATAAGCATGCAGGACTGGACAGCAACAGGTAGTAGGAGGAGCTTCCCTTTGCCTGTCAGCGTTCGCTCCCGATCATCATAGAGGCCGAAAATGTATCCGAAGATTACCGCCAGAGGCAGGAATAAAGGAGTCATGTATGGTATCAGTTTAGACGAAGAGAGTGAGAAAAATGCAAAAATGAAAACAGCCCACGTAAAAAGAAAACGCCAGTCAAGTCCCCCCCGAAAAGAGATTTTCCTACCGGGACTTCCGGTCATTGCCTCGGCCAGAAACGCGCACCATGGCAGTGTACCTGCTATAATGATGGGAACATAATAGAGGAGAGGATTTTCTTTCCCGTGTATTGTTGTGGTGTACCTGAGAAAATGTTCCTGAACGAAGAAAAACCAAAGGAAATCCGTATTTGCCTTTTGAGCGAGTATTATCCATGGACATGATATCGTGAACAGGATCAGGATTCCCACCGGCGAAAAGAGCATAAAGATATCACGCCATCTCCAGGAGATGAGGATCCATAATATCAGTATCGCAAATGGGAAAACGATACCGATCAGTCCCTTTGTGAGAAAAGCCAGAGCGCCGGAAAAATAGAAGAGATATATCCAGGCCTTTTTTCGTCCACCCCCCTCTATATGCCTGTATCCGGCCCAGATAGCGAGACATACGAACAAAGCAAGGGGAACGTCTAATATGTTTAACCTTCCAAGGATAAAATGGAACAGGAATGTCGTCATGACCCCTGCTGAATATAATCCTGTTTTTTCGCTGGCGAAGAATGCACCCATAAAATATACGAGAATAATACATCCCCAGGCGCATAACCCCGCAAAAAGCCTCGACGAAAAATCATTTTCACCAAATATCTTAAATGATAGAGCCGTTGCCCAGTAGCAAAGAGGGGGTTTTTCAAGATATACCACGTGCTTAAGCTTGGGAGTGACATAGTCTCCGGTACTGTTCATCAGGCTCGGGATATCGCTGTACCGCGCTTCGTCGGGTTCCATCAGAGGCATTGCGGGCAACAGTATAATGTATAGAAACACAGGAACAATAAAAAGAAACAACAGTTTTCCCTTCATTTTTGCAACCCTACTTTTTCTTCTGTAAAGTGTGTTTCCTCCGGGTCGACAATTCCCCCGTTGTTGATTGAAAATTTACTTTTAATGTCGGACAGAGAAAACCGGTTGAAGGGCAGAAAGGCAAGTCCCAGTATGACTATAATTCCGATACTCAGAAAGTGAAGAACTATGGCATAGGTAAGTGCCCCGGTTTTATCAATACCGAACAATCCGAGCCCCAGTACGCAGAAGAAATGCCAGTTTCCTACAAATCCGGGTGCGGCTGGTATGGCAATGCCCAGAATAATTGTGGTCATAAGGACAAAAGCGGCCGACAGAGGGAGGTCAATATCAAACGCGAAAAAAAGAACGTACATGGCTATCGCATCGATCACCCATATCGATATTGACAAAAACACCAGATAGTACATGTGTTTTTGATGAGAAATGATTTTAAACCCGTCGACAAAACGGTCTATAAGCCCCGTCAATCTAGAATGCCATTTTACGGGGAATAATTTTACGACAGGGGAAAGGATTTTCAGGGAAGTTTCTTTTCTGAAAATGAGGAAAACCATCAGTCCAAGAAGGGTGAGTACCAGAAAGAGAAAAATGAGACTACCCCTGATCAGCCATGGAGGGAGCGGTGTGAACAGGACAACAATGAAGAATACTGTCAGCACGGTCAGGGCGTCAAAGACACGCTCTACCATAATAGTCCCCACCGCTGAAGACATGCTGATGCCTGTCTTTGTACTGATGAGATAGGGCCGTGCGAGTTCGCCGACTCTCGCGGGAATAGCTATCACAGCCAGAAACCCGACGCTGGTTACGGAAAAGAGTGAAAATTGGTCAATCTTCATGATGGGTTTCATGATGATACCCCACCTGTATGATTTGAGCATTTGTATGAGGAGCATAAGGCACAGGAAAGGAATGACAAAGAAAAAGTTTACATTCTTTAAACCGGCGATTATACCTTTCAGATCAATGCCTCTGAAAGAGAGATATACAAAGAAAGCGCCTATAACAATTCCGAGAAACAAATTCTTTAACATGGGTATGGATTCAATTCTTTGAATGGGGATGAGATCTTTAGGGTATGGACAAACTTTATTTGTCCATACCCTTCCTATTCCCAGTTATTTGAGCAGGTAATCAGTCACCTTGTCATGCAGACGTTGTGACGCAGGTCTGTCTCCGAGCATGCCGACTCTGATGGCTGCGGTAGTCAGATCTTTCCCCTTATATTTTACAGAGAAATGGACCTTCTCGCCATCAATGACGGCGTTTATTGTTCCTGTGCTTATCTCTTTTACAGGAATTACATCAGTCGCGTTCATATAAGCCACGGTTTTTTCACAGGCGCTCCATACACTGTCGAATGAGTAATGATAATCAGTTGTTAATTCACCACGTGTGTAAAAGTATGTCCCCGCTCCTCCGGTGACCGCGGCACCGCCTACAACAAGGGGAGCGCAGCCTGACAGTGTAAAGGCTCCAACCATCAGGATCATGAGCCATTGAACTCTTTTCATAACGACAACCTTTCAATTCTCTGTATTATTTTCAGATAATTTCTGTGTCTCAGTCTTTCCCCCTCCAAAAAAGGTTTGTACCACATCTCTTCTCAACATTAAACCGAAAATATTCAAGGCTGGACTGATCATGAGTTTTTGGCGCACTAATAGATACTTCTGGGATTGTTCATGTTTTTGTCATCAAGGGCAGAAGGAGGGACTCCTCTGTTTTTTTAAGTAAAGAATGGCATCGGCTGCTTTCCCCATAAGCAGGGGGGGGGGAAAGCAGCCCCCCTGTATCCTTTGAAATTTA
>JAUXBI010000113.1 GCA_030619435.1 Syntrophaceae bacterium | reverse complement strand
TGAGGCCTTCGCCAGCATCCAGGCGGAGCGGCAATCGGAATTCCAATTGCCGCTGACGTCGCATGCATAATAATTTCTCCTAACTTCTTGACCTTTAGCGTGAGCTTGGGAACCGCCGGGCCGCTTTGTGTATCATCCAGCCAGTGTCGAATATCAATTACCCACATAATAACAATCCAACCCCAAATAATTTTGAATGATCGTTTCAGCGTTACTTTCTTTTTGCGTTTACTTTTGTCTTTTTAAAAAATACTTCAGCCTACATTAGCCTTCAACTTTTCTTTGATGCTTCAAAAATTTAAATCCCAAGTTTTTAGGCTAATGTTCGGTAGGTCTTCAGGTAAGTCGCAGCATAATCGCATAAAATACTTGAAGAAATCCAGCAAATTCTGAAAATCATGTCAAATCTATGTTCTTTTTTCATTTCTATTAGCCACGAAGACACGAATTCAGCCGGCAGATGACAGAGGTCAGACGACAGACAAGATTGTAAGACGTTTGTTCATGTGGGTTTGGCGGGTTCATGCTTGATATATGGGCTTGTTCCCCCATGTCATATTTTTCTGGGTTTCCGGGCGTCGTTGTGTTTGAAATATTTCCGTATTTTCCGCCACTTACAATATGGTGTATGATGTTCATAGCTTGACATGCAATTGTAATTCTGACATGCTATCGAAACGTTATACTTCTCTCATCCGGAAAAGGGGGGCTTTATGCGTATTGTATTCGTCTCAACCTATCCGCCGATTGAATGCGGCGTCGGCACATACACCAGCTTCCTGACAGGAGCCCTGATGCGGACGCCTACCGAGGTTCATATTGTCAGCCAGTATGGCGCTGAAGGAAGACATGTCTACCCGTCATACAGTCCCGACGACGAAGGTATCGCCCGAAGAATTTTTAACGCAGCAGTCAAGGTTACTCCAGACATCGTCCATATTCAGCACGAATTCGGCCTGTATGGGGAGCTGAACGGCATTGCCGTACTTGAACTGATTTACCGCATCAAATCCACGGCTACGCCGGTTATCGCAACTTTTCATTCTGTTCAAAAGGAACCGGATTTTCGCAAGGATCTGATTTTAATGGCCATGTGCCGGGAATTGGACGGTATTATCGTGCATGAAGAGCACCACGTTGATATCCTAAGATCGGTTTATCATACGGATGCGGCCAAGATATTCCTGATTGAGCACGGAGCACGCGTGATGACTCCAATTCCTGATGCCAAGAGGAAGATCAACCTCGAAAATAAAAAAGTTATCCTGATGGCCGGCTATTTCCGCCCTACCAAGCGTTTCGACAAGATCGTAGATCTTTTCCCGCACATTGTCGAAAGAGTACCGGATGCATGGCTGGTATTGTCCAGCAAACTCAGGATGTTGGAATTCAGCATGTATCGTGAGATGCTCTTTGAAAAGATAAATGACTCACCTTCCAGGGAACGGATTGAGGTATTCCAAGGCCAGTTTCCTCAAAAGACCTTTGATACCATCCTCAGTGCCTGTGACATCATGGTATTACCCTATACTGTAGGAGCGCAAAGCGGCATAATGGCTCATGCCATGACCTTTGGCAAACCACTCGTCACATCGAATCTTGAGGCCTTTGTCTTAACCCTTGAAAAATCAGGCGCAGGATTTTATGCGGAAACTGATGACGAATATGTTGACAGGATTGCAACCCTGCTCACTGATGAAGAGGTTTACAACAGGTTTTCCGGGAATGCAGTGAACTATGTTAAAGAAAATATCTCCTGGGATATTATCGCTGAAAAGACGATTCAGGTTTATGGACAGTTTGAACAAAAACCGGAATGCAGGACACGGTATGTGTTTGCGGGTGAATAGGGCGTGCAGGTATGTTTAAACGTTGCGAGAAAAATCCTGTAATTTATCCGTCTGATGTCAAACCTTCGGCAGAGGGGTACCGTGTTGTTGGAGCTTTTAATCCAGGTGCAGTTCTTTTTAATGATGAAGTCATACTGCTTTTGAGGGTGGCGGAAAGTTGTATCCCGGAACCTGGCAAGGTCAGGGTCCCGGGCTACAGATTTTACCAGGGTCGGGGCATTCCTGAGATTATGGAGTTTGATGAGAACGACCCCGATCTGTCACTCAGGGATACACGAGGTGTTGTATACAGAGGAAAAGAATATCTTTCCAGCATCAGCCACCTGCGTCTGGCGCACAGCATTGACGGGATTAACTTCACGGTTGAACCGACACCCTTTATCTGTCCCGCCTCTCCTGATGAAGAATACGGCACGGAAGACGCGCGTATTGTATGTATTGACGGAATCTTTTACATAAACTATACCATCGTATCAACTGACAGCTGGTGCACGGCTCTGGCAACAACGACCGACTTTAAAACATATAAAAGGACAGGCATAATATTCCATCCTGAAAACAAAGATGTTTCAATATTTCCTGAAAAAATAAACAACAAATATATTGCCTTGCATCGGCCTAACAACAGCGGATTCGGTAAGGCATCAATCTGGTATGCGGAATCGCCTGACCTGTTGCACTGGGGCAATCACAAGTGCATTGCCCGCCCCCGCGATACGGCTTACGAGGCCATGAAGATAGGCGGCGGAAGCGCACCGATAAAAACAGATGAAGGGTGGCTTTGTATCTACCATGCTAAGGGAGAAAATTCCAGGTACAGCCTTTTTGCAATGCTGTTAGATTTGAAGCAACCATGGAAGGTTGTAAAACGAGGGAAGGCTCCTTTACTCGAGCCTGAATGCGAGTACGAGACAACCGGTTTCTATGGCAATGTCGTGTTTACCAACGGCACTGTCATAAAGGACGGTCAGCTTTTCATGTATTACGGGTCTTCTGATGAAACCACCTGTCTGGCGGTGTCTTCGGTTGACCAGATACTTTGCGACTTATAAAAAAAAGGAAAAACCATGCCTCGAAAAAACCAATTCGACATCGTTCACCGCTGGGAGGGGAACCCGGTTGTTAACATGGAAGACCTTTCGTTCCGGGCCTTGGACATCTGTAATGCAGGCGCGGTTAAGGTGGGTGACACATACGTGTTACTGATAACTATCGAAAGTCTGAGGGGCCATAAAAACTTGTATCTTGCCCGAAGCCCGGATAGCCATTATTTTGAAGTGGATGACGAACCTTTTATTAAACATTCTGCTGATAAAGCATATAAGAAATATGAAGAGATTGGCGTCATGGATGGTCGGATCACTCCCTTTGAAGACACCTATTATATTACATACACTGCTGAAAGCCACCATGGTTTCAGGATGGGGTTGGCTAGAACAGATGACTTCGATAATGTCACAAGGCTTGGTTTTATCTCCGCAGTGGATACCAAAGGAGGAACACTTTTTCCGGAAAAAATCAACGGCAGATACGCCAGGCTTGAGCGACCGTGGAACGGGGGACGCATATGGATCAGCTATTCGGATGACCTCGTCTACTGGGGTGGTTCCGAGGCTGTGTTGTCACCCAGGCCCGGCTACTGGGACACAAGCCGTGTGGGCGACGCCATGCCCCCAATCAGGCTCAAAGACAGAAGGTGGATGGTGATATATTATGGCATCAAGGACACATCGGCAGGCCCCCTTTTTAGGATTGGCGCCGTGTTCCTGGACCCTGACAATCCGGCAAAGGTCCTTGCCCGCACCAATGTTCCTATCCTGTCACCGCGCAAAGACTACGAGCGGGTCGGAGATATCCCGAATCTGGTTTTTTCCTGTGGGGGTATCCTGGAAGGCGAGAAGCTACTACTGTACTATGGCGCTTCAAGCAGCTGCATATGCCTGTGCTCAACCACCATTGGTAAAATCGATCAAGAGTGTATGAAAAGCAAAGGAGATTTCTGATGATCAAGCGTCTCTCTTCCGGCCAGGATATCCTCCAGAGGTTTGAGGGCAATCCAATTATAACCCTTGAGGATATTCCGTTCAGATGCAATACCGTTTTTAACGGCGCGGTGGTTAAAAAAGGAAATCAATATTATCATCTTCTGAGAGTAGAAGGTCAGCAAGGGTATTCGGTATTTGCTCTGGCCCTAAGCAAAGACGGTCTGCATTTCACGGTTGAAGACAGACCCGTCATGGTGCCGGCACGCAAAGGCCCTTTTGCCAGATACGAAACCAGGGGCATCGAAGACCCTCGCATCACTGAACTCGAAGGCGTTTATTATGTTATGTACACCGCATATTCAGAATACGGTACTCGCCTCGCCTTGGCAAAAACAGAGGATTTCTACCATTACGAACGTATTGCACTTATATCCGAACCGGGTAACAAGGACGGGATACTCTTTCCTGAAAAAATAAACGGCGAGTATGTACGCCTGGATCGGCCAATCGGCAAAGAAATAGGGAGCATGTGGGTATCATATTCAAAGAATTTGGTTGACTGGGGAAAATCCGAACTCATGATGACACCCCGACCTGGCCTGTGGGACAGCTTTCGCATCGGCGCCTCGGTCACACCGATTAAGACAGAGCATGGATGGCTTGAGATCTTTCATGGTGTAAAGAGGACAAGCGCCGGTCCCATCTATAGAATCGGCACGGTCCTTCTAGATCTTGAAAAGCCACACAAGGTGATAGCCAGGTGTGATGAACCGTGTCTGTCACCACGCGAAGATTACGAAAGAATCGGGGATGTCGGCAATGTGGTCTTTGCATGCGGCGCTGTTGTGGAAGACACGGGGGAGATCAAGGTGTATTATGGCGCTGCAGACACCAGTGTTTGTGTAGCCACAACAGACTTTAACGAACTGATCGAAATGACGCTGGCTGGAGAAGGCATGTCTTTAAAGGCCTAGAAATAGTCCTGATATTCCTGTGGCTTGTCATTTCAGATCGAACAAATTTGACCTAAATCTGAGAAAGTGAGAAAGGAAAAGGGGGGGCAGGCTCCTGGTGCATTATCGCCCTATTTCAAAACCCAAATTTATGCGGAAAGGGAAAAGGGAAAGGGAAAAGTAATGGAAACACCAGAATTTTTACTAAAAAAGGTATTGCTTCTTAAATCTCAAGATCGATTTTTGTTGATTGATGGGCTGATCCATAGTCTTGACGAGCCCAATAAGGAGATTGATGCGATCTGGGCAGAAGAGGCGAGTAAACGTTTGAACGCGCACAGGGAGGGGCAAACAAAAGGAATTCCGTTTAGCGAAGTGTTTGGAGAATAGTTATAGCCATGGATGTCGTTTTTGACAAACTTGCTAAACTTGATGAACTCGTAAAAAGTCAATTCCTCTTTCCTCAATAAAAAAAACCAGCTCAGGCGCAAGGCCCAAGCTGGCAAAAAAGTGGCAAAGAAAGCCTTGGTGGTCGGAGCATCTCTGTTGTAATCGACGCTGGTGGCGTAAATGTCGGTAATTTTCTGGTAGAAGCGACGCTCACTGAGACGGATCTCCCGGATCTCTTCCAGGAGACGTTCAAAGTAATCCTTACCGAGGAACGTCCCGTTTTCCATGCGCTTTTTGTCCAGCACATAGCCCTTGATGGCAAACTCCCGCAAGACCTGAGTCGCCCACTGACGGAACTGGGTAGCCCGTACCGAATTGACCCGGTATCCCACCGAGATGATGACGTCCAAGTTATAGAAATTCGTGTTGTAGTTTTTGCCATCGGCGGCAGTTATCCGGGATTTCCGGATAACTGAATCTTCCTGTAACTCACAACTCTTAAATATGTTTTTCAGGTGCTCATTAACGGTACGCACATCTACATCAAAAAGCTGAGCCATCAGCTTTTGAGACAGCCAGATGGTTTCATCCTCATACCGGGCTTCGATGCTCTGTTCGCCCGCCTGTCCGGTAAAAATCAGAAACTCAGCCGTGCTGTTGCGGATCAGCTGCTTTCCTTTGTCTTTATCCTGTTTTTCTGGTTTGCTCATTCAATTCTTCCCCAATC
>JAUXBI010000082.1 GCA_030619435.1 Syntrophaceae bacterium | reverse complement strand
CCACAGGATATTTTCCACGAATTCTCCGGCCGTGATCCCGGCAAACTCGGTGGAAAATGTAATCAGAATAACCGCATCCACACCGCAGGATCTGATGAGATCCAGTTTTTCATTCAGTGAGGTCAGCAGGAAGAAGGGTCTCCTTTCAGGGTGTATGATTTTCTGGGGGTGGGGATCAAAAGTGATCACCACTGACTTCCTGTTTCTTTCTCCGGCTTCTTTCACGATTTTCCTGAAGATTTCCCTGTGTCCAAGGTGTACGCCGTCGAAATTACCTATTGTAATAATTGAACCGGTCAAACCTTCGGGAATGTTGTCAATATCTCTGATAATCTTCATAAATAATTCCATGAAAGTATTTTTTCTGGTGAAATCACTATGTTCAGGCGAAGCACAATAACATTTATAGCATTATTTTCAAGGGTAATTTCTCTTGACAATATTGGGGTGTGTAAGTATAAACATTCCATGCTCTTGCAGTGCCGAAGTGGCGGAATTGGTAGACGCGCTAGGTTCAGGGTCTAGTGGGCTTATGCCTGTCCGAGTTCAAGTCTCGGCTTCGGCACCATAATAAATGGCATAACAGAATCCAGGTTGCCGGAGTTTGGTTGGGGAAAATCTGCACGTAAACGTAAAGGAGGAGGTTTTGATGAATAGAAAAATATGGATGGTCGGTTTGTTTGCGCTGGCGTTTCTTATGACTGTCGGGTGCATGGAGAAAATGGTTGAGCCTACTGCCAAGACAGACACCGGAGAGGCAATGCAGCTTCCCCCGTACAATGGGCTCAAGGCAAAAGTCGCGGTTGCCAATTTTGAATGGAAAGTCGGAGGAAGCGGAAGCACAACCACGATTTCGGGACTTGGGCAACAGGACATATCTGTTTCAAGTTCCAGGCACAGCGGATACAGTACGGGTCTGAGGGACATGTTGACCACCGCTATGGTGCAAAGCAAGAGATACCGCGTGCTGGAGCGTCAGAATATCGCCGCGCTTAAGCAGGAAATGTCTCTGAGCAAGCAGGGCTATGCAGACAAGAGCGGTGTAAAAAAAGGGGGCATCAAGGGCGCTGATCTCCTTATTATGGGGGCCATCACAGGATGGGATCCCGCCACATCAGGCGTCGGAGGGGGTCTGGGAGGTGGTGGCCTTCTGGGTAAGGCAGGAGCCATTTTCGGCGGCATCAAGGGTGCCTTCAAGAAATCGTCAATGGCTATGGACATACGTATAGTAGATACCCACACATCGGAAGTGTTGGCGGCCACTCGTGTTGAAGGTGAAGCCAAGGATGTAAGTCTCGGAGGTTTTCTGGGAGGATTCGGTGGAAGCGGCGGTATGGCGGGAGGCCTGGGCGGTTTTGCCAAAACCCCCATGGAGAAAGCGATAAGGACCTGCATGTATAATGCCGTTAAGTATATAGCGGAGAACACACCGAAAGAATATATGAAATATTAACCCGTTCTGAAGATAGATAACGGCTACATACTAATATGCCCGCGGCGGTTAAGATAGAGATCTTTTTATTTTACCGCTGCGGGTTTTTATTTGACCAACCGGGAGATTTCCCTGAACCTGTCACCCCTCGCGATCTTCAGGAGCTCAAACAGAACCATCTCCGTGCTTGTGAGTTTTGCTCCCTCGTCTCTCATCCTCTCAATGCCAATGGCCCTGTTCTTCTCGGTCCTTGATGAAGTACAATCGGTTACGATGTGTACTTCGTATCCCGCGCGGATCAGATCAGCTGTTGTCTGATGAACGCATACGTGTGATTCAACTCCGACAACCATAACCTGCCCGCGCTTCATATGTTCCAGCTCTTTCATGAAAGCATCCGTTTCACAGCAGCTGAAGCTTGATTTGTGGATGGGCCTTATATTGCCCAGCAGGGGGGATATTTCCGGGATTGTGGCACCCAGTTTCTCGGGGTCCTGCTCTGTGACAATCATGGGAATATTCAGAATCCCGGCGCCTTTGATTATCTTCTGAAGATTTCCCAGAAGGGCTTCCTTTTCATGCATTACCCGCACAAGCCTGTCCTGAATATCGATTACGACCAATAAACTGTTTTCTATTGCAAGCATGTGTTATACCTTTTCCACTATTCTGTTTTTCACGCATAACATATAAGATGAAGTAGAAACAGTATATTTTTATGCGTGTGCCATATAATTGTTTTTAATGGATTAAAGAGGAAGAGCAGTTTGAAACTTTTTCAGAATCACAGTCCCTCGCAAATTCAGGCATATCCGGCACATGTGCCGGATGATATCCTGCGTTTTCACAAGGCGCTTCCAGGGTATGAGCCCACGCCCCTCATTTCACTGGACGGGATTGCCGGCGATCTTGGGGTCGAGCGTCTGCTGGTAAAGGATGAGGGGATGCGTTTCGGTCTGAAGGCATTCAAGGGGCTGGGAGCGTCCTATGCTGTATATCGTGTTCTTCGTGAGCAAAGCGGTGGTCGTCTTGAGCCGGAAGAGTGCATCGGAGAGAAAGGGCGCGAGCTGGCGGAGGGTATAACCTTTTCCTGCGCGACCGACGGTAACCATGGACGGGCTGTGGCCTGGATTGCGGGGTTGCTTGGAAGGCCGGCTGTTATTTATGTGCCCCGGGGAACCGTGCCCGCGCGTATCGACGCGATACAGTCGGAGGGCGCCAGGGTTGTTGTGGTGGATGGCGGTTATGATGATGCCGTGAGACGTGCGGCGGAAGAGGGTAAAGATGGTCGCATGGTTATAGCCGATACCGCGTATGCCGGTTACACAGAAATCCCACTCTATATCCAGCAGGGATATCTCACAATATTTCGAGAGGTGTCTGAGCAGCTTGAAGAAAAGGGCGAAGGATCTCCTGATATTATCTTTATACAGGCTGGTGTCGGTGCCTTTGCCTCCGCGGCGGCGATGTTTTTCAACAACCCGTCGGATAGTGTTCATCTGATCTGTGTGGAACCTGAAGCCGCTGATTGTCTCTTCCAATCCGCAAAGGCCGGAGACGGCATGGCCCGCTCCGCTTCATCCGGAAAGGGTACCATAATGGCCGGGCTGAATTGTGAAACACCGTCACTGACAGCGTGGCCGGCTGTGCGCGACCGGTTTAATGCATTTGTTTCCATTGAGGATCACCGGGCACGGGAGGCCATGAGATGTCTTGCCGCCGAAGGTGTCGTGTCCGGAGAATCAGGGGCCGCGGGGCTTGCCGCACTTATCGCGCTTTGTAAAGAGAGGCCCGATTTTCTGAGTGAAGAACTGCATCTGCGTGATAATGCGCGGATACTCGTCATAAATACGGAAGCGGATACCGATCCGGATGCATATCGCCGGATTGTGGGTTTACCAGGGGGCTGAGTGTTGCTATGATCACCATTACTATTATTGCCACGGCGGCGCTGCTGCTTATCCTGCTTCTCTATAACATAAAGAGGGATAATCAGAAGAGCGCTATGCTGACCAAGACGATACTGTCATCTTTGTTTGTCATCACGGTCCTTATCCAGCCACATCTTATCAGCGGATATTACAACTTTCTCCTTGCCGGATTGGTCTTCTGCCTGCTGGGAGATATTTTCCTGGCCCTGCCTCAGAAGGGAATGTTTTTTGCTGGGTTGGCGGTTTTTCTTACAGGGCACGTGCTGTATGTTTTCGGGTTTTTACGTGTGACAGAGATTGGCCAATGGGTAGGAATAGGATCTCTGGTGATTATTGCTGTCGGCGGTCTCGTTTATTTTCGGTTGAGGACCTACCTGAGACACATGAAAATACCGGTTATATTCTACATGATCGTTATTTCCGTTATGCTGGCGGGGGCGTGGGCGGTTTTTGGAGATTGTGGTCTGGCTGGATCCGGAAGGATCATGGTTTTCGCCGGCGCGTTTTTGTTTTATCTTTCCGATCTGTTCGTGGCGCGTCACCGCTTTGTAGAAGAAGAGTTCTCTAATCGTCTTATAGGCTTGCCGCTGTACTACACCGGGCAGTTTCTCCTGGCCTTTTCCGCGGGTTTTCTGGAAAGGTTATAAGACCATCTTGACCGCAGGCTGGCTTCTCAGCCTATCATATATTCCTGTGCGGTGGCCTTCGTCATCAACCAGTACTTCGAGATTCAGGCTGTGGTATCTGCCGGCTTTGCTGACATTGGATGGTGTGATGGTATAATCATGTTCCTTAACGATTTCTGCTATGCCCACTCTTATCGCCCTGTCGTCGGAGCCTATTATTTTATAGATCCACCGGCAGGGATATTCGATGATGAGTTTTTGACCGTTTTTGTTTAATGTCTTTTCTATTTTAACCCGCCTCCAATGAACTTTCATGTTCTTAAAAAATCAGTAATAATCTTATCACAGGGAAAACGGAAATACTATACGGTTTCCGGCCCGGTTTATAGCGCCTGTCCATGAGGATTGTCAGGATTGATACCGATACCGTGGCGGATAGTGACACAATACACACAAGATTCACGCTACCGGAGAAGTAGTCCGGGGGCTGGCGGAATTCAGCACTATCCGTGCAGGAGATTATTGTCTCCCCGATAATCTCAATTTGTTTCTCAAGTATTGATGCGAAAGAGACCAGGGGAAGCCTCCTTCACATTGACAGGTTGGGTAAGTACAGATTTTTCGTCCCCTTAATGCCTTAATTCCATTTCTGAACGGGTGCTGACTAACACTTATGTCTCTTCAAAACTAATCTTCCAGTTTGAACGAGACGCTGACTCTTGCCCTGTAATCTTTCACGTCTCCATCTTCAACAGTCATATCGAGTTTAGTAATTTCGGCAACCCTTAATCCTGTGAGGCTCTTGCCGGCCGTTTCTACGGCTTTCTTAGCGGCATCTTCCCAGGAAACCGCGCTTGTTCCGACCAATTCTATAAACTTGTAAACATTTTCAGTCATGATGCACCTCCCTCAATAATATTTTTTTGAAGATACTACTTTGGGTAAGGTAAATATAGAAATAATGAACTTGCATGTCAAGAAGAAAGAACCACAGAGGGTATCGCGAAGAGATCTCGATTGGTGTAACATACTGAGTTGGACAGTTTTTACGCACGAATGCGGGCAGTGAGCAGGGGATTATCCATCCTTACATCATCTGTTTTGCCTGTGTTT
Organism: Syntrophaceae bacterium; assembly: GCA_030619435.1. GTDB lineage: Bacteria > Desulfobacterota > Syntrophia > Syntrophales > UBA2210 > UBA2210. The sequence goes on along the minus strand of JAUXBI010000082.1, from coordinate 2,326 downwards.
CGAATTGCCAGGCATATGTCTTTAAACCTGAAGAATCTTTTACCGGATCATAATCCTGACTGACTTTAATTTCGGAGCATCCAGAAACAATAACCAGTAACGTTGTAATAATAGGTTTATATTTTCGCACTTTTCTCTTCCTGTCATAAATGCAAAGTGTGTTTGTATGCCAGAAACAGAGAAAACAAAACATTATATGACGAGGAGTGATTACGGCAGGGTACGAATCAAGCAGGATAATCATGGCTTCAGCATGGATCAGCTTTCGTGGGAAAAGAGGGAGAATATCAAGACAATAAAAAAGGCACACCGGATGTAATCACGGTGTGCCTTTTTCTGTTAAGGTCAATACTTATATAACTTTAACGTTGGCAGCTGCCGGGCCTTTGTCGCCCTGCTCAATGTCAAACGTCACGCGCTGATTTTCCTCCAGGGTCCTGAAACCTTCTGTTTGAATAGCACTGTAATGAACAAATACATCCCCGCCTTCATCGTTTTCGATGAAGCCGAACCCCTTGCTTGAATTAAACCACTTCACGGTACCTTCAGGCATTATGGCAATCCTCCTTTCCTGATTTTTCTAAAGCAGGATCGCCTACATGTAAAAAGGAAACAGAAGCCAGAAAATCCAGATGTTCAAGTTTGTACTTTAAAATGTCTCAATCCTAACTTTATCGCATCACGCCAACTGCCTGTCAGCCATGATGCTTTCTTAAATACCGGCATGATATAGGGTTTTTGATGTAAGTCAAGCTATTTTTTTCTTCGAAACTCGGAACAATGAGGATTCGGGGTATGATCTTTTCCCCCGGAGAAAAAAGACTTGCTTTTGAGATTACATTAAGACAGACTGACTTCTACCTTTTATTCAATTCAAGTCTCTTGTTCTTAATCAAAACGGTCAACAGCATGGTGAAGGATATCTTTTATGAGTAGGGGGTGTCTTATGAAGATGTTAAAGATTGTAATGGTTGTTTTGGTTATCAGTCTGATGTTGCCGGCCGGTTTTGCACTCGCCTATGGAGGTGACGGAGACGGTGACGGAGACGGTGACAGTGCTGATGCTTTTGCCACCGCCGATTCGTTTGCCGGGGGTGGAGCGGTCAGTTGGGGTGGGCATCCCGGGTATCCCAATGTGAGAGGAAGTTCCGTATGGGATTGCAATCCGGTTGGTCCTTTCCAGGAGGGGACGTCAATCCAAGGTTCTGTTCAGGATCTTATAGACGGTTATCAAGACGGGAGGTACACTAGAGACGATGTCAGAAACAGCCTTGCTTGGGCCGAGGGAGTAGGAATTTCACTGGATAATACACGGAGGGACGATCTTGTCACACTTATGAATCCGCCGCCTCCCAAGAACTCTGAAGATGAGAAGGTAGCAGACCATTTAGAAATGGGGCTTAACATATGGGCTGCTTACAACGAGATTAAGAAGAACAACGGGGGCAAATCTCCGTCGATGCTGCAGATCTACGACATAGTGGCAGCAGAGGAGATAAAGATTATAGAAGCCAATTATGGCCCGCTCCCTCAGATAGACGATGAAGTTATTATGTGGGGATCAGATCAATAAAATTTAACGGGACACTACTGTTTTCTGTTGTTTGTCACGGCGCTCGCTATTCGGTTCAAGTTTCTTGTTCTTAATCAAAACTGTAAACAGCGTGGTGGAAGATATCTTTTATGAGTGGAGGGTGTGTTATGAAGATGCTAAAGATTGTAATAGTTGTTTTGATTATCAGCCTGATGTTGCCGGCCGGTTTTGCACTCGCCTATGGAGGTGACGGAGACGGTGACGGAGACAGTGCTGATGCTTTTGCCACCGCCGATTCGTTTGCCGGGGGTGGAGCGGTCAGTTGGGGTGGGGTTCCCGGGTATCCCAATGTGAGAGGAAGTTCCGTATGGGATTGCAATCCCGTTGGTCCTTTCCAGGAGGGGACGGCAATCCAAGATTCCGTCCAGGATCTTATAGACGGTTATCAAGACGGGAGGTACACTAAAGACGATGTCAGAAACAGCTTGGCCTGGGCCGAGGGAGTAGGAATTTCACTGGATAATACACGGAGGGATGATCTTGTCACACTTATGAATCCGCCGCCTCCCAAGAACTCTGAAGATGAGAAGGTGGCAGACCAGTTAGAAAGGGGACTTAACATGTGGGCTGCTTACAACGAGACCAAGAAGAACAACGGGGGCAAACCTCCGTCAAAGCTGCAGATCGGAGTCTCTGTGCTAAAAGAGGGGATTAAAAGTTATGTACCACAGGAGCATCAACATTATGTGGATGATCTTTTTGATTTAATTGGTCATTAATGGGGCTTTTTTG
>JAUXBI010000021.1 GCA_030619435.1 Syntrophaceae bacterium | reverse complement strand
GCGTGTATATTTTGATACGTTTTTGTGTAGTTTGTTAGTTTTCTTGAGCTTTTTAAAAGCGTCCTTTTCTGTATTGCGGATTAGCCGGTGGTCTTTTTTGAAGATTTATTTTTGGATGGACAATATCTAAAAAGCTGTTATCGGAGGTATAGCAATGTTCGGATTACTTGAGAGTGGCTTCGGCCTGTTCTACTGGGGCAATGCCCTTATGATTGTTATAGGCCTGGTATTCATTTATCTGGCAATTTCCAAAGATATGGAACCTCTTTTGCTGATACCCATAGGGTTCGGCATAATGTTGGTCAATCTGCCTCTTGGAGGCATAATGGACTATGAAATGGTGCTGAGAGCCCCGCAGGCAGGCATTGTAATGGAAGTGCAGATGCAGGATGGAGATTCTTTCAGCAAGGGCGGAGTGATATGCAAACTTGATTCGGGGGAAATAGCAGCCCCTGTCTTCGGGAGGGTTGACACTCTGAAGGTATCCAAGGGTCAGCATATTAACAAGGGGGATGTTATAGGTAAGTTTATAACAATGGAACAAACCGATCAGTCGGTGCTGCCCACAAGACCTATAGGATTGCTTTCCAGAATTTTCCAGTATGGAATTATGTGGCAGATGCTGCCTCCTCTCATGTTTCTTTGCCTGGGAGCGCTTACGGATTTTGGGCCTATGCTTGCCAATCCCAAAACTCTGCTCCTTGGCGCTGCCGCGCAATTCGGCGTTTATCTGGCATTCTTCATGGCTTTGATGGTCGGGTTTACTTTTCCGGAGGCATCGTCCATAGGGATAATAGGTGGTGCTGAGGGGCCCACCACCATATATGTTACTTCCCTGCTCGCCCCACACATTATAGGCGCCACCGCTGTCGCGTGTTACTCTTATATGGCGCTTGTACCCATTATTCTGCCTCCGGTGATATACCTTCTTACCACGAAGAAGGAACGCCAGATATACATGAAACCGTCACTCAGAAAGGTGTCAAAGCTGGAGAAGATTGTATTTCCCCTGGTTACGACCATTATTGTCATATTGATGGTACCCTCTTCCGCTCCGCTTATCGGATGTTTCATGGTTGGAAATCTCTTCAGGGAATCCGGCGTTACCGAAAGACTCAACAAGACATCGCAGACAACCTTTGTTGATATCATAACCATATTCCTGACACTTTCCATTGGTGCATCAATGCCGGCCCAGAACTTTCTGCAGTCCTCGACCCTGCTGATAATGGTCCTCGGCGTCGTAGCTTTTGCCAGTGCGGCAGCGGCAGGCGTGCTCCTCGCGAAGTTCATGAATCTTTTCCTGAAGGAAAAGATAAATCCCATGATAGGCGCAGCCGGTGTGTCTGCTGTTCCCATGTCCGCAAGGGTTGTACAGGTTTTGGGTCAAAAGGAAAACAGGCAGAACTTTCTCCTGATGCATGCCATGGGACCTAATGTCGCCGGTGCCATAGGCGCGGCGATTGCAGGTGGCGTGTTCATTGGTATATTGTATTAGGATTGTGAGAAAAAATCTTCACCTTCAGGCACAAATTTGAAGGTGCAAACTTACAGGTAGTAATCATGGCCACCAGTTCCTCTGGTGGCCATGGTAGTTTTGTCTCAAGTTGTGCAAAACTTTCCTGCTACCGATTCAACGACACGCTTCGAGTTATATTCGGACAGGGCCCTCTGCCCATTGTTGTTTGCTCCCTGCAGCATTTCTCTTTCTCCTTTACCGGAACATCTCTTGTAAGAAAACCGGCCTTCTTTGGAACAGATCCCAATTTCCCATCATACCCCACGAGGGCATTGGATATGCCATGTCTGATAGCGCCCACCTGACCGATAACATTTTTCCTGTTAAAAAATATAAAAAAGAACAGATTGAAAAAAGTCCTTACCGGGCAAAAAAACATTGACAATCAAACGTTCGTTTGATATACGTGTTTTCCACATGAAAGGAATGTACGCTATGTCTCCGGACAACGGAAGCAAAACAACCCGGGATCGTCTGTTGGAAGTCGCCGAAACGCTGTTTGCTCAAAAAGGCTACGATGCGGTAAGTGTGCGGAAAATTACAACAGCAGCAGGGTGCAACCTTGCCGCTGTAAACTACCACTTCGGCAATAAAAAAACCCTGTATCTGAATGTGTTCCGCGAACGCTGGGTATCCAGGGCACAGCGCATTCGTGCATGTTTCGAGGAAAACCTTACCGGCTGCGACGACACATCGCCCGCGTCTGTGATCCAATCCCTGGCTGAAGCCCTCATCAAAGGTCCCCTTACGGACAAAGAGCGCCTGTTCCATTTTCAGTTGATGACCCGGGAGATAATCAAACCGACAGAGGCCTTTGAAATAGTGCTGGAAGAGACCATGAAGCCTTCCTTCGAAGGGTTGGGACAATTACTTCAACCTTATCTGCATGAGAGCATCGATGAAGAGCGCACGCTCCTTAACATTCTGAGCATTTTTTCGATGGTTCTCTATTTCAATTTTGCCAGATTACCGGTATCGAAAATTATCGGGCATGCCTATGACCAGCCGTTCAAAGACAGGCTGGTTCAACACATTGTCGATTTTTCTCTCTCCGGTCTGCCCGTAAAGGAGGATGCCAGGTGAAGCACAGGACAGTGCCCATGCTCATAACCATCTCTGCTTTTGTGCTCTTTACGGGATGCATGAAGGTAGGCCCCGACTTCAAAAAACCCGACATGAGTTCACAGATCAGGGAATCGTATCAGCATGCTCCATCTGATGTTGAAACGGGAAAGATTACCGACCGGTGGTGGGCCGCTTTCAACGATCCCGAGTTGAATCAGCTTGCGGGAAATGTATTGTCGGGTAACTTGGATATCAGAAAAGCGCTGGCTGTGATCTCCGAGATGCGGGCTTATTTTGTCCAATCCAGGGCGGATCGTTTCCCCAGCCTCAGCCTGCAGGGTGAGGTGCGACGACACCGTATTCTCCCGGGAATCGAATCGGACGTATATAACCTTTCTCTGCCGGCATCATTTGAAATCGATCTCTGGGGCCGTCTGACCCGTGCCGAGGAAGCCGCCCTGGCAAACCTCGCAAAAACGGAGGAGAATGCCCGCATTATTGCCCAGACCATCGTATCGGAAGCGATAACATTATATTTTCAGATAGAATCCCTGGAGCGCAGGATTCAGATAACAGCTCAGAGCATAGAAAATTACCGCCGCAACCTTTCATTTATAGAGCGACGATATGAAGGAGGACTGACCTCCATCCTTGACCTGAAACAGGCAAAACGCGTCCTTGCCCAGGCAGAGGCCATCCTTCCCTCGCTGAGGCAGGAGATCGGCATCAAGCAGCAAAAACTGGCTGTACTTTCAGGACAATATCCGGAAACACGATCGGCACGGATCCAACCGGAAGACTATTTCAAGCTTCCCTCTCTCGTGCCATCGGGACTGCCTTCCGACCTCCTCTTACGCAGACCTGATATCAGGGCGGCCGAAGCGGCCCTGCGGGCGCTTAACGCAAAAATAGGTGTCGCCAAGGCCAGTCGCTTCCCGAGAATAACACTGACGGGAGCCTTCGGCTATTCGAGCAGCGAGCTGGATCTACTCTTTATGCCGGGAAGCAGCCTGTGGAACATAGCCTTCGGAGCACTTCAGCCTATTTTTGACGCAAGTAGACTCAAGGCCGGGCAACGCGCCGCAGAGGCGCAGTTTCAACAGGGAATGGCTGACTATGCCAAAGCTGTCCTTACCGCTTTTTCCGAGGTGGAAAGCGCCCTTCTGACACGAAAGGAACAGATGGAAAGAAGAGAAAAAATGCTTGATTTTCTCAACGAAGCGCGGTCCACGCAAAAGGTGGCCGAAAATCGCTATGAACGGGGGCTGGTCGACTACCTCACAGTGCTTGACTCCCAGCGTGCCCGCTTTCAGGCCGAAGAAAGTCTGGTTCTGGTGGAACTGGCCATTCTCAGCAATCGCGTAACATTGCACCGCGCACTGGGAGGCGGATGGGGCGGACCGGAGTGAGAAAAACCGGGGGAACGTGAAATTGAATGCAACAAGACAGACAGCCAATGGCTGATAACTGACACCTAATATCTTCCAAGGAAAAAACAATGAGCCTAAAAAGAAAAACTATTATCCATATCACCCTAAGTACAGCACTCGTTATCACGGGGGTAATCGTTATGATCGCACTGACAGCGAGTAGCCCTGAACTGCAGAAGATAAAACCCTCCGCTCCTGCGCCCATGGTTCAAGTGATCAAGATCAAAACAGGACCGAAACCGATAATTATCAGGGGCGAGGGAACGGTACGCCCGCTGAAGGAAATCGATCTTGTTACACAGGTTGGCGGCAAAATCGTCCATACATCTCCCTCCCTGGTCAATGGCGGCAAGTTCAGCAAGGGTGATCCATTGCTTTCAATAAACCCGATTGATTATGAACTGGCTGTTACGCTGGCAAAGGCAAAGGTAAGAAATTCTGAAAGTAACCTGAAAATTATTCAGGAAGAAGCGCTGGTGGCAAGGGAAGAATGGCGGGCTCACTACTCAGACATTTCCCATGCCGGGAAAAAGATTCCACCACTTGTAGCCAAGGAGCCACAGTTGGCAGCAGCTCGCGCCAGCCTTGACGCTGATCGGGCTAATCTGAAAAAGGCCTCCCTGAACCTTGAAAGAACAGTTTTGAAGGCACCCTTTAATGGCCGCGTCAGCAGAAAATCTGTTGATATCGGTCAATATGTGGCACCGGGACAGCCCCTGGCAAGACTCTTCTCTACTGAAGTGGCCCAGATCGCCCTGCACTTGGAAGACAAAGATCTCTTCTGGTTTGACGTCCCCGGATTCACGCCGGGTGACAGGAGCGGGTCACCTGCCACAGTGCACGCCGAAATTGCAGGGCATAAACTGGTCTTTTCGGGAAGAGTGGTCCGCGCTGAAGGCGAACTGGATGAAAGAACCCGAATGATAACCGTCATTGTCCGGATTGACAAACCATACGCGACAAACCCGCCCCTTGCGATCGGCCTTTTTGTAACGGTTGACATTATGGGACGGGTTCTACCGGATGCCGCCGTCATTCCCCGGGCGGCCCTCCGCCAGGAAAATATCGTGTGGACAGTGAATGATCAAGGCGTACTGAGTTTTAGAACGGTCAGGGTCGCCCTTTATCAGGGTGAAGAAATCGTTATCGAATCCGGCCTCAGAGATGGTGAACTGGTTGTTTTCTCCCCCCTTAAGGCCGCCACAGACGGCATGACTGTACGGAGAGTAGCGGAAAAGGATTGACCATGAAAAAAGTTGTTTCCTGGTTTGCTGAAAATCACGTCGCGGCAAATCTGCTTATGATATTTCTGGTTCTGGCCGGAATTTTCACACTATACACAATAAAGCTGGAGGTGTTCCCTGAGACCTCTCTGGATAGGATCTCTGTAATTACCAGTTATCCGGGCGCTTCCCCTGCCGAGGTGGAAGAGGCAATCATCCTCCGTATAGAGGAACGACTGGCCGGATTATCCGGTATTAGGCGCATCGATTCCACGGCAAAAGAAGGCATCGGTACCGTTACAGTAGAAATTATCAAGGGGTGGAACATTAAAACACTTCTGGATGAGGTTAAGGCCGAGGTCGACCGCATTACCACATTCCCGGACGAAGCGGAAAAGCCCATTGTCCAAGAGGTAACCCAGCGTGTGCAGGTAATCAGCGTTGGCATTTATGGAGATGTCCCGGAAGCAACAATCAAACATCTTGCCGAAAAGATCAAAGACGACATCACCAGTCTGCCGGGCGTCACTTCAGCCGACATCCTGGGTATCCGTAATGGGGAAATCCATATTGAAATCTCCGAGGAGACATTGCGTAGCTATGGTCTAACCCTGGGGAAGGTGGCCGATGCCGTCAGGAAGGCAAGTCTCGACCTTCCCGCGGGAAGCGTTAAAGCGAAAGGTGGCGAGATACTTATCCGCACAAAAGGGCGGTTGTACTACGCAGACGAATTTACCGATATCGCCGTCATTACACGCGCCGACGGCAGCAAAGTAATTCTCGGACAAATTGCCTCCCTTCGTGACGGGTTTGAAGATGTCGATCTTTTCGCGCGCTTCCAGGACAAAACAGCAGCCATGATCCAGGTTTATCGGGTGGCCGACCAGAGTGCCCTCGACGTTGCCGGAAAAGTAAAACAATATATCACTGATGTCAGGCCTTCACTACCCGAAGGTGTCGGTATCGCCTTCTTTGCCGACATGTCGGAAATTCTGCACAGCCGCCTCAATCTCCTGTTGAAAAATATGGCTATCGGCCTTGTTCTGGTGATTCTGATCCTCGGAGCCTTTCTTAACATCAAACTCTCATTCTGGATAACACTCGGGATCCCCATATCCTTTCTGGCGGGGCTGGCCACACTGCCATACCTGGATGTAACCATCAACATGATCTCCCTTTTTGCATTCATTATGGTCCTTGGCATCGTGGTTGACGACGCCATTATTGTCGGGGAAAACATATTTCAAAAACAGGAAAAGGGGTTGTCTCCCTTGAACGGGGCAATTCAGGGCACCACTGAAGTAGGCCGGCCGGTTATTTTCTCCGTTCTCACCACCATGGTGGCTTTCGCGCCGCTTCTGATGGCAACCGGTATGATGGGAAAAATGATGCGCAGCATACCGATCGTGATCATTGTCGTCCTGCTTGGATCACTAATTGAGTCGCTCTTGATCCTGCCGTGCCACCTGTCAAGAAGCAAACCTGCCGGACATAGACAGGACTCCGGTCCAAAGAAAGAAAAACGGATGGCACAATGGATGCGGGCATTCATTAACGGTCCATATCTGAAAGCGGTAAAATTCTGTGTAAGGTGGCGGTATGCCACCGTGGCGCTGGGCATTGCCCTGCTACTTATAATTGTGGGAACATTCCGGGGCGGACTAATTGAATTTACGTTTTTCCCAAAGGTGGAAAGCGACATGCTGGAATGTTCGCTAACAATGCCTGCGGGGACGCCTCTGGAGCGCACTACCGAAGTGGTCGGTTACCTGGAAGAGGTTGCACGGGAAACCATGGCAAACGCAGACAAAGAAGCCCCTGAAGGTTCTCCTCCTCTTTTCCAATACAGTTTCGCCCTGCTCGGGGCGCAAGTGGGAAATCGCGGAATGCTCAGCGATTCGGGAGGACATCTTGCCTATATCTGGGTCCAGGTATTGGAAGGAGAAAAGCGAAAAGTAAGCACTGCCCGACTTGCGGCACTCTGGCGTAAAAACGCGGGTACGATCCCGGGTATTGAATCAATGACCTTTAAGAGCGTCCTGCACAGCGCGGGAAAATCGGTTGAGATCCACCTGTCATTAGACGATCATGAAAACCTGCTGACTGCCGCCGAGCAACTGAAAGAGGAGCTGCAGAGCTACCCCGGCGTATACGATATCAGTGACAGCTTCATGCCGGGTAAAAAGGAGATGCAACTCAATCTGAAACCGACCGCCCGGAGTCTGGGACTGACCCTCAGCGATATCGCCACGCAGGTGCGACACGCCTTCTACGGCGCCGAAGCCCTCCGAATACAGCGGGGAAAGGACGAGGTCAAGGTCATGGTGCGCTACCCCGAACAGGAGAGAGAGTCACTAGGGTATGTGGAAAAAATGCGCATTCGCACTGCCGATGGTCTGGAGGTTCCCCTCAGTCTGTTGGCCGACGTAACAATGGAACAGGGCTATGTTTCCATTGAACATAGTCAGAGAAAACGCGTCATCAAAGTCTATGCCGATGTGGATGAATCCGTTACCAATGCCAATGAAGTGCGACAAACTCTTGAAAAAGGGTTCCTTCAGGATCTTAAGTACCTTTACCCCGGCCTGCGATACTCGATGGAAGGAGAAGGCAGGGAACAGCGCGAATCTCTTGACGATATCAAGCTGGGCTTTTTGTTTGCCATCTTCGGCATCTACGCGCTTCTGGCCATTCCCTTCAGGTCATTCACACAACCTTTTGTAGTTATGATGGCGATCCCGTTCGGCATCGTCGGCGCTGTCGGGGGACACCTCATTATGGGACTCGATATCACCTTCATCAGCCTCTTCGGGATCGTGGGCCTGGCAGGTGTCGTTGTCAACGATTCTCTGGTGCTGATATATGCGACAAACCGGCTCCGTCGGCAGGGCGCTGACGCGCACGATGCAATCGTACAGGCAGGAACCTTGCGTTTCAGGGCAATCATCCTTACATCCCTGACTACCTTCGCGGGATTGACGCCCATGATCCTGGAAAGAAGCCTGCAGGCCAAATTCCTGATACCTATGGCGGTAAGCCTCGGCTACGGGGTGCTCTTTGCGACATTCATTACGCTACTCCTAATCCCGAGCCTCTACCTCATCCTTGAAGACATTCTCAAATTCTCTGAAAAGTTTAAGTCTTGAGTTTCGGGATTCGGGTTTAGAGTTTCGAGAACCATTGAACCGGAATCTGATAATATGAGCAAGTAACAGTTCACGGTTTGCAGTTATCGGGTCACGGTTGAAAAACTGTGAACCGGCAAACGTGAACAGTTGCCTGAGAAGGCATGCAAAAGAGAATTTACATCTTGACACAGCAGAGCGACTTTTTTATACTCCCGGCGCTTCAGGAATTTTATCAAAACACATTTTCAGGAGAAAGGACAAAACTGTATGCCGGCACGCAGGGACATAAAAAAAGTAATGATTATAGGTTCAGGACCAATTATCATAGGCCAGGCCTGTGAGTTTGATTATTCTGGGACGCAGGCATGCAAGGCCCTCAAGAAACTGGGCTATGAGATTATTCTTGTCAATTCCAACCCCGCTACCATAATGACAGATCCCGGGACAGCTGATGTTACCTATATTGAGCCTCTAAACTTCCGATATCTGGAGGAAATTATAGAAAAGGAACGTCCGGACGCCATCCTCCCCAACCTCGGTGGTCAGACCGCTCTTAATCTGACACTTGAACTGTCGCGGGGGGGGGTCCTCGACAAATACAACGTAAAGATTATCGGCGTAAATATTGACGCCATTGAACGCGGCGAGGACCGCATAGCGTTCAAAGAGGCAATGGACCATCTCGGCATAGACACGCCGAAAAGCGAGCCTGCCTACAACGTGGCCGAAGCCGAAAAAATCGCTGAAGACCTCGGGTATCCGGTGGTTATTCGACCGGCCTACACCATGGGTGGGACGGGTGGCGGTCTGGTTTACAATAAAGAGGAACTTCAAACTATCGCCGGCAGGGGTATCGCGGCTAGTCTTATCGGCCAGATACTTATTGAAGAATCCGTCCTGGGGTGGGAAGAGCTAGAGCTAGAAGTTGTCCGGGACGCCAAAAATCAGATGATCACCGTCTGCTTCATAGAAAATGTCGATGCAATGGGTGTGCATACCGGAGATTCATTCTGCACGGCTCCCATGATGACGATAACTCCGGAATTACAGGCACGTCTCCAGAAATATTCTTACGATATCGTGGAGGCAATCCAAGTAATAGGCGGCACAAACGTACAATTCGCCCACAATCCTGAAACCGGTCGAGTGGTGGTAATAGAAATCAATCCCAGAACATCACGCTCTTCCGCTCTGGCATCCAAGGCAACTGGATTCCCCATCGCCCTGATATCATCTATGCTGGCGGCCGGGCTCACACTGGACGAAATACCCTACTGGAGAGACGGTACCCTGGATAAATATACCCCCTCAGGCGATTATGTTGTTGTCAAGTTCGCCAGGTGGGCATTTGAAAAATTCGAGGGGGCAGTAGACGAACTCGGAACGCAGATGCGCGCGGTTGGCGAAGTGATGAGCATCGGCAGGAACTATAAGGAGGCTCTGCAGAAGGCAATCAGGTCCCTTGAAATAAATCGCTATGGTCTCGGATTTGCCCTGGATTTTCATGAAAGACCCCTCGATGAGCTGATGGGGCTCTTGGCCAAACCGACAAGCGAACGACAGTTTATCATGTATGAAGCGCTACGCAAGGGCGCAACGGTGGAAGATCTTCACAGAAAAACCCACATCAAGGCGTGGTTCATCGAGCAGATGAAGGAACTTGTCGAGATGGAAGAGGACATCCTCCGGTACAGAGGCAAAGAGCTACCGGATGATCTGCTTGGCCGGGCGAAGAAAAACGGGTTCGCAGACCGCTATCTGTCACAACTGCTCACAATTACGGAGAAGGAAATACGAGAACGGCGTACATCGCTGGGCATTGTGCAGGGCTGGGACCCCGTGCCCGTCAGCGGAGTGGCTGACGCGGCATATTATTTCTCGACATACAACTCGCCGGGCAGGGTTGCGACAACTGACAGGCGGAAAATTATTGTCCTCGGCGGGGGGCCGAACCGTATCGGGCAAGGAATAGAATTCGATTACTGCTGCGTGCACGCGGCCTTCGCCCTCAAGGATGAAGGCTTCGAAGCCATTATGATAAACTGCAACCCGGAAACAGTATCCACAGACTATGACACATCAGACAAGCTCTACTTCGAGCCCCTTACAGTGGAAGATGTTCTGAGTATTTATGAAAATGAGAAACCGGAAGGGGTCATCGTGCAATTTGGGGGGCAGACACCTCTTAATCTCGCGAACGAGCTGGCCGAAGCGGGGGTGAAGATTATCGGTACCCCACCGGAAATGATAGACTTGGCGGAAGACAGGGATCGATTCCGGAAGATGATGGAAAAGCTGGAGATACCTGAACCGGAATCTGGGATGGCAAGCAATATACAAGAAGCCCTTAATATCGCGAAAAAGATAGATTACCCGTTAATGGTCAGACCATCGTATGTTCTGGGTGGACGAGGCATGGAGGTGGTTCATGACGAGGAAATGCTGAGACGCTATCTTGCGGCCGCCGTCGATGTCACTCCTGAGAGACCCGTTCTTATCGACAAGTTTCTGGAAAATGCCATCGAGGTGGAAGCCGACGCCATATCCGACGGAACAGATGTGTTCATCCCGTCGGTCATGGAGCATATCGAGCTTGCCGGTGTTCACTCGGGTGATTCCGCGTGCGCCATTCCTCCTGTCAGTTTGTCGGTCGGCAATATAGATACCATCCATGAATACACAAAAAAGATCGCGATGGAATTGAATGTGGTTGGATTGATGAACATCCAGTACGCTATAATGGATGATGTCGTTTACATACTTGAGGCAAATCCTCGCGCGTCCCGGACGGTCCCGCTGGTTTCAAAGATCTGTAACATATCCATGGCGCACATCGCCACTCAACTGATGCTTGGAAAAAAGCTGGCGGATCTCCATCTTGCAACCAGGACGGTACAACACTTCGGTGTAAAAGAAGCTGTCTTCCCATTCAACATGTTTCAGGAGGTTGACCCGCTCCTCGGCCCGGAGATGCGGTCAACGGGAGAAGTTCTGGGGATGGCTGATTCCTTCGGCCTTGCATTCTTCAAGGCACAGGAAGCCGCGGGTCAGGTGCTTCCCGAAGAGGGAACCGTATTGATTACCGTGTACGATAATGATAAAAATGCCATACTTGAAGTGGCAAAAGAATTCGAGAGGCTTGGTTTCAAACTGAAGGCCACAAAGGGGAACCATCGTTTCCTGGCAGAGCATGATATCAAATCGGAGCTTATACTCAAGATGCATGAGGGGCGGCCCAATATAGTCGACGGGATAAAAAATCGTGAGATTCAGCTCGTGATTAACACGCCGAGTGGCAAAATGAGCAAATATGACGATTCATATATAAGAAAGGCCTCTATTAAACACAAGGTTCCCTATATAACCACGGCAGCCGCGGCCCTCGCCACCGTCAGGGGGATCTCTGCCATACGGAAAGACCATGGCCGCGTAAAATCTCTCCAGAGTTACCACGCAGATATAGGTTGATCCGGATCTAATTATTTTGAATGTTTAGTTGTAAATTGACATGGGTTGCAGAGATAGTTCCATGCCAATGTGCGGTGTTTTTAACTAATAATGCACCATCCAGAAGCAAGGGAGAAGGGCCAGACCATGAAATTCATAGAGGAAAATTGCGGTGTCTTTGGCATATATTCAAAAACACAGTGCGTGGATGACATCTATCAAGGATTGGATTTTCTGCAGCACAGGGGGCAGGAATACTGCGGCATTTC
>JAUXBI010000218.1 GCA_030619435.1 Syntrophaceae bacterium | reverse complement strand
CAGAGATTTTGGAAAAAACAAGGAGTATTTTGAGGACTATAAAATGACTATATTATCTACTCACTTTTACAGCAGGGTATGCAGCAGATCTGGGCTGGAGGATAATGTTACCCCTTTATGAATCTTGATTACGAAAAGAAATATACAATAAATCAGTCCCAATCGATTTCCTTGACTACAGGAAGCTATAGGCGTTAGTTAAGTTGTAATGTGGTGCAAAAGTGGTGTGACCCCCTCGTAACTCATTGATATTATTAATTGCGTCGAGCTTCAAATCCTGCTGCTACGACCATTTTATTCCCTCCGTGTAATAAGATAATCCTGTTCAGTCCACAATTGACTTTCTAAATCTTTATACTGAATATCATTGACAAATTGGGTCAAAAATGTTTCTAATCTCTCCGGGGATTCATTCTCGTCCGATCTCCCCATGAAATAGAGGCGATATTAATGGAAGATGTCCTGAAAGTTCTGAATAAAATTGAAAATCCTTTAATTTTTCTGTCGAAGAATTCCTATAAAAATCTTCCGGTTGTCAGAGATCTTGAACGTACTGTGTCGGGGTTTCTTGATGAGCTAAAAACTGCTTTTTTATCTCACGGCGGCGAGACTTCCGCTGTAAAGATTCCCGAAGACGTTATACGGGAGCTTCATAAAGCATTCCAAGGGTTTGATTCACTTTCCATATCCGACAAAAAGAAGCGTATTGATAACGCGTTCGTCTATATAAAAGAGCTGAAGATCCTATGTTCCGATCCGGTGCCGTCGATTTCAAATAATTCAGATATTCAAACCGAAAAAGGTCTGAATGAATGCTTCAGGAAACTTTCAGCAGATGTGCAGTATATCAAGGGTGTCGGCCCGAAGGTGGCCGCGCTGCTGGGCAGGAAAGGTTTGCGGAATGTGGAGGATATGCTCTACTTTCTGCCGAGGAGATATGAAGACAGGAGACACATAAAGAGTATATCCTCGGTGGGTATCGGTGTCCGCGAGACAGTGATGGGCACGATAATGGACGTGGGTATACGGCGGTACAGGAGCAGGCGTGTGCTCGAAGTGACCATCGATGATGGAACCGGTCTGCTTACCGCAAAGTGGTTTCAGGGAAATTTCTCGTATCTCGGAAAGAGATTCAAACCCGGGGAAAAGGTTATCCTGACAGGGGAGGTCAAGATATATCTCATGGGGAAAGATATGCTGCACCCGGATCATGAGATACTGGATGAAAATGATGATGAACTCCTGCATTTTAAGAGGATTGTACCCGTTTATTCCGAGACGGAGGGCCTTCATCAGAAGTATATAAGAAAGATAATGATGAGGGTTGTCAACGATTATTCCAGCTATATCTCCAGCCCTATCCCTGACGAAATATGCGGGAGAAACAATCTTGTTGATATAGATTATGCCATAAGGAATGTGCATTTCCCCGACCACGATCAGGATATCGCAGCGCTCAATGACCTCAGATCACCGGCACGCGAGAGACTTGTGTTCGATGAACTTTTCTTTTTTGAGCTGGGGATGGCCCTAAAGAGAAGAGGTCATCTCTTTGAATCGGGAATTTCTTTCGTGACGGGCGGCGCCTTGGTCAAAAAATTCTACGATATTCTTCCATTTGAACTGACAGGGGCTCAAAAGAGGGTCATAGGCGAGATGGAAGCGGATATGTCAAGGCCCCTGCCCATGAACAGACTTCTCCAGGGAGATGTTGGAAGCGGTAAGACGGCCGTTTCAATGGCGGCAATGGTTGCAGCGTGTGAATCGGGTTACCAGGCGGCCATCATGGCACCCACGGAAATACTGGCGGAGCAGCATTTCAATAATATCAGGGAATGGGCGGACAGGCTTGGAATAAAAACGGCGATCCTTACCGGAAGCATGAAGTCGGCTGACCGCAAGAGGGCCATCAAAGGGATTGAATCGGGCGATACAGGTATCGTTGTGGGAACACACGCGATAATACAGGAAGGGGTTGATTTCATGAACCTCGGGTTTGTCGTTGTGGATGAGCAGCATCGCTTCGGCGTTATACAACGGGCCGCTCTCCGGGGGAAGGGAACAAATCCAGATGTCCTCGTCATGACTGCCACTCCGATTCCACGAACCCTCGCCATGACTGTGTATGGTGATCTGGATATATCTGTAATTGACGAGATGCCGCCCGGGAAGAAACCCATAAAGACAAAGGTTTTCTATGAAAAGAGTCGCGACAAAGTATACGATATAATACGCAGGGAAACGGGAAAGAGTAATCAGGTCTTCATAGTATATCCGCTGGTGGAGGAATCGGAAGCGCTTGATCTGAAGGATGCTACCAGTATGGCCGCGCATCTTCGGGAAGATATTTTTCCGGATCTTCGCGTCGGGTTGATTCATGGAAGGATGAAGGGGCCCGAAAAAGAAGCAGTAATGGCTGATTTCCAGAATGGCCTTCTGGATATACTTGTCTCCACCACTGTGATAGAGGTTGGGATAGATATTCCCACGGCTTCACTGATGGTTGTGGAACACGCGGAGAGATTCGGCCTTTCACAACTGCACCAGTTAAGGGGAAGGGTTGGAAGAAGCGGCCTGGACTCTTACTGCGCGCTGATCGCGCAGCACAGGGGCAGTATGGACGCGAGAAAGAGACTGCGTGTAATGGAGCAGACAAACGACGGCTTCAGGATCGCCGAGGAGGATCTTCTGATCCGTGGCCCGGGCGAGTTCATGGGAACGAAGCAGTCCGGACTTCCCGATTTCAGGATTGCAAGTATATTGAGAGACGCCAATACGTTGAACGAGGCGAGGAGAGAGGCATTTTTGCTGGTTGAGAAAGATCCTGACCTTGAAAAACCTGAACACGGAGCATTGAAAAAGGTGCTTATGAAAAGATGGGAAACCCGGCTGGAGATAGCGAAAACAGGGTAGGGTCGGAACTTTAACCTTGAAACTTTCATGTAACTGTTATAGCAATCTGCTATCAAATTTTGATTCTTTACGTGTGCAGTAATATCACATTTTGCGGGAGGAGTTGTGAAGGATATATTTGTAGGTTTGATCGGTTTCGGAACCATTGGCACTGGTGTTGTAAAGCTGCT
>JAUXBI010000042.1 GCA_030619435.1 Syntrophaceae bacterium | reverse complement strand
GTGTCCGATCGGGATGGATGTTCCGCAATACATGGCGCTTGTTCGCGCGAAGAGATTTGACGACGCCTACAAGGTCATGATGAAGACTAATCCCTTCCCCGCCATCTGCGGCAGGGTCTGCGATCACCAGTGTCAGTCCAAATGCAGACGCAGCACACTGGATGAAACGCTTGCCATCAAGTTTATCAAGAGGTTTATCACCGACAACGCCAGCCGTCCGGCAGTGAATCCTGTGCCCCTCGACAGGGATGAAAAGATCGCTATTGTCGGCGCCGGACCAGCCGGTCTCACCGCCGCGAAGGATCTGGCCCTGCGCGGATACCAGGTGACCGTTTTTGAGGAACTCCCCGAACCGGGCGGCATGACCCGCTACGGCATTCCTTCGTACAGGCTCCCCCGGGAGATCCTCACGGGCGAAATCGATGACATAAGGGCCCTGGGAGTGGAGATACAGTGCAATACCCGCGTCGGCAGAGACATCTCCTTTGAAGACGTCGGCAAGAAATACGACTACATCTATCTGGCGCCCGGAGCACACAAAAGCCAGAGAATGAGAGTTGACGGCGAGGATATGGCGGGCGTTTTCGGCGGCGTCGAATTCCTGAGAGACTTTAATCTCAACGAAGATGCCTGGTTGAAGGGCGAAAAGTCCCTCGGCACCAAGGTCGCGGTCATCGGGGGAGGCAACTCCGCCATTGACGCCGCCAGGTGCGCCGTCCGGCTGGGCGCGGATGTTACCATACTGTACCGCAGAACACGTCAGGATATGCCCGCAGCTGAGGAAGAGATAATCGCGGCAGAACATGAGGGTATAAAGATCGAGTACTTCGTGGCCCCCAAGAAAATTGTCGAAGCAAGCGGCAGGGTAAGCGGAATCACCTGTGAAAGGATGAAGACCGGAGATTTCGACAACAGCGGAAGGAGAAGGCCTGTTGTCGTTGAAGGATCCGAATTTACCCTTGATGTTGATGCTGTTATAGCCGCCATCGGTCAGACCCCGGATCTTTCATTCGTGCCGGAGGGAAGCGACGTCTCGGTTAACAAGTGGGAGTGTTTTGATATAGCCGAAGGAAGCAAATCCCGGACCACAAGTGAAAGGTTCTTCGCGGGCGGTGACGCGGTAACGGGACCTTGGACAGCCGTCGGCGCCATCGCGGCAGGGCACCAGGCCGCTGAAGATATCGATGACGCCATACGCGCCGGAAACGGAGAATCCCCATGGGAAGCGCCGGCGGAAGAATTCATCGATATACCATTTGAAATCGATGAAGAGACAGAGGAACAACCCCAGGCCGCGATGCCGGAACTGGACGCTATGGAGAGGAAAACAAACTTCAAAGAAGTAGAACTTGGCTATGAAATAGAAGAGGCCATCAAAGAGGCGTCCCGTTGCCTCAGGTGCGACGCCGAGGTGTAGACTACTCAGAGCTGGAAGTATAACAAAGGAGTGCAAAATGGATCAGAAAATTTCTTTAACTATTGATGGCAAAAAATTGGAGGCATCTCCGGGACAGACTATTCTCGAAGTAGCAGGAGAAAACGGCATACACATCCCCACCCTCTGCTACTACAAGGGAACCACCAATGTGGGCGCCTGCAGGGTATGTGTTGTGGAAGTGGAGAATGCCCGGTCCCTTGTGGCGTCGTGCTGCATGCCCGTAAGTCAGGGAATGATGGTAATGACCAACACGGAAAGAGTGATGAACGCCAGGAAGCTGGTGGTGGAACTTTTGTGGTCCTCCGGAGATCATAACTGTCTCCAGTGTGAAAAGAACGGAGACTGCGAACTTCAGGATCTTGTGTATGAACTCGGCATTGAAAAACCCCGTTTTGATATCGACTCTCCAGGATATGAAATAGAAGATACGAATTCCATGATACAGAGGGATCTTAACAAATGTATCCTCTGTGGAAAATGCGTCCGGGTCTGTAATGAGATACAGGTTCATGAGGTTCTTGACTTCTCGATGCGCGGCTCCAACGCCAAGGTCGGTCCAGCCTTCGATACAGATTACATAGATTCCGAATGTGTATTCTGCGGAGCATGTGTCGACGTATGTCCCGTCGGCGCCCTGACATTCAAACAGGCAAGATTCCAGGGGCGCCCGTGGGAATTGGAAAAGGTGCGCACGACTTGCCCCTATTGCGGAGTTGGATGCCAGATGGACCTTAACATCAACGATGGAAAGGTCGTCAAAGTCACAACGAACAGAGATTATGACAAACCCAATCAGGGAATGCTCTGTTCCAAGGGCAGGTTCGGGATGAATTTCATAGACAGTCCCGACCGCCTGAAAACACCTCTTATTCGCAGGGACGGAGAGCTGAAAGAAGCAAGCTGGGAAGAGACTTACAGCTATATCGCAGAAAAATTTGCCTCCATAAAAAAGAAAAACGGCCCTGACAGTATTGCGGGACTCTCCTCGGCACGCTGTACCAACGAGGAAAACTATCTCTTCCAGAAATTTATGAGAGCGGTGATCGGGACAAACAATGTCGATCACTGCGCCCGTCTCTGACACTCCGTCACGGTAGCCGGTCTGGCTGCCACATTCGGATCAGGAGCAATGACCAATTCTATCGAAGAGATAGAATTTACAGATGCGATTCTCGCGATAGGAACCAACACGACGGAAAACCATCCCGTAATCGGTTCGCGTATCAAACGCGCTGTACGACAACAGGGCGCAAAACTTATCGTTGTAGACCCACGCAAGATCCCGCTTGTAAAGTACGCAAATATCTGGCTCCGTCCGAAACCGGGAACAAATGTGTTGGTTCTCAGCGGTCTGATGAACGTCATTCTGAACGAAGGTCTTCTCGCGAAGGAATACATAGAAACGCGTACCGAGGGGTTTGATGCCTTTAAAGAAACTATAGAGAAATATACCCCCGAATATGTGGAGGAGATATCAGGCGTACCCGCAGATGATATAAGGATAGCGGCACGCATATACGGAGAAGCGGAAAGGGCAGCCATCCTTTACACCATGGGTATAACACAACATACGCACGGAACAGATGCCGTTAAATCCTGCGCCAATCTGGCAATGCTGTGCGGCAACGTCGGCGTAGAAGGCGGTGGAGTCAACCCGCTCAGGGGCCAGAATAATGTCCAGGGAGCCTGTGACATGGGTGCGCTTCCCAATGTGCTTCCGGCATATCAACAGGTTGCCAGTGATGAAGCAAGAGCCAAATTTGAAAAGGCATGGGATGTTTCACTGCCTGCAAAACCGGGGCTGACCATTATGGAAATCATGGACGCTGCCCATAATGGAGACCTTAAAGGCCTCTACATCATGGGCGAAAATCCGATGATCAGTGACCCTGATCTCACCCACGTTGAAGCATCCCTTAAAAACCTTGACATCCTTGTTGTACAGGATATTTTTCTCACTGAAACAGCGCAACTTGCCGATGTTGTGTTGCCTTCGGCATGTTTCGCGGAGAAAGACGGCACCTTTTCCAATACTGAAAGAAGAGTACAACGCATAAGAAAGGCCGTCGAGGCACCCGGTGAGGCGAAGGCTGACTGGCAGATAATTTCCGAACTGGCGACAAAGATGAACTACACCATGGAGTACTCTTCCGCTGAAGAGATCATGGACGAGATAAATGGCCTGACTCCCAGCTACGCAGGCATTACCTATGAGCGAATAGAAGAAGAAGGTCTCCAGTGGCCCTGCCCCAATACGGAACATCCGGGGACAAAATACCTGCACAAAGATAAGTTCTCCAGAGGATTGGGACTCTTTTCCGCGATAGATTACAGACCTTCGGAGGAATTGCCGGATGAACAATATCCGTTTATTCTTACAACCGGGCGGGTCCTCTATCACTTCCATACGGCAACCATGACAAGAAGGAGCGAGGGGCTCAATGAAAAATATCCAGAGAGTCTGGCAGAGATAGACCCCATAGTCGCAGAGTAGCTGGGTATCAGAAAAGACGACTTTATAACCGTCACTTCAAGGCGTGGCAGTCTTAAAGTAAAGGCCAGTGTGGTCGAGACCCCGCCTGAGGGAACTATATTCATGAACTTCCACTTCAGTGAGGCCGCTGTAAATCTTCTTACCAATCCAGCGCTTGACCCTGTAGGAAAGATTCCTGAGTACAAGGTCTGCGCGGTAAAGATAGAAGCAGCTTGACATATAAAATAATTAATTTTTGGAGGTGACAACATGGCACGATGGAAATACAAAACAAACATTATTGATCTAACTGCAATACTCCCGCCAGAATTTATCGAATGCGATGAAAAAGGCTATTGCGAAGTTACTGGTCTGCCGGGAGGTTTAGACCGCTTCAAGGGTATACTCGACAAAGAAGGAGAAAGTGAGTGGGAACTGGTTCAATGCCACACCTATAACGATAAACTCCTCTGCATATGGAAAAAAGAGGTTAAAGAGGCTTTCGTAAGTTAATTTATCATTAGTTTTGTTGACTTACATGTATAATTTGCGGTGATTGTGATTATGCCACTGATCTATTTGGCAGCGTAAAGAATCAACAATATTTTATTAAATTTTAGAAATAGGAGGTACTAATTTATGGCTTTTAACCCCCCTGCAAAAATGGTCGCTCTTGTTGGCAATGCTGGTGTCGCCAAAGCGAAACTTTCAATCTTCAACCTGCTTCTCCGAGGCTTTATGGCAGGCGCCTATATCGCCATTGGAGGCGCGCTCTGCACGGTGTGCGTAACGGGAGTGGCGGCACATCTGGGTCCGGGGATAGCCAAGCTTATCGGCGGTGCCGTATTCCCGGTAGGCTTGATCGCTATTGTCCTGACCGGCATGGAACTCTTTACCGGTGACTGTATGATCGTCCCCATGGCCGCGATGATGAAGAAGATTACCTGGGGCGCGGTTATGAGAAACTGGGTATGGGTCTACATAGGAAACCTGGTAGGCTCGCTTGCTTACGCGTATCTCATGGTAGTCGGCCCGTTTGTAAGTGGCCAGGCCGATGGCACCATGGCAGTAAACGCTTTTGGCATGACGGCGGTCGGTATCGCAGCCGGAAAGGTTCTAGGATACAAGGCCGTTGGGGCCGCAGGTCTGTGGTCCTGTTTCATGAAGGCCATTGGTTGTAACTTTCTTGTTAACATTGCTCTACTCCTCGCCATTACTGCAGACGACGTAATCGGCAAATTCTTCGGGGTCTGGTTCCCGATCATGGCGTTCGTGGCATCCGGCTTCGAGCATTGCGTGGCTAATATGTACTTTCTGCCTTCAGGAAAATTTCTCATGGACTGGTATCCGGCCGTAATAGCGAAGAAGGGCGGCATGCTGCTTGCTAACGGGGGGCTTAGCTGGTCCGACATATGGCTCTGGAATCTTATCCCTGTTACGATAGGGAATATATTCGGCGGCTTTCTCTTCATCGGGGTTGCGTACTTCCTGATGTTCAGAAAAGACCTGCCGGCGGATTAGCGGGAATACGATAAAATGTCAGCATTAGCCTGGGTAGCATTTACTATATGTTCGGTAGCTGTAGCCTTGCACTACACTTCGACGGGAGATTCGCGATTCTTGTTGTATGCCGTTCCCGGCCTGATCATGCTGTTGGTCATTCCTTTGACTCTGGCGTGGATGAGTCGCAGGAGTTTCACGCAGGCAAGCGAGCAGTTCAGCACAAAGGCACGCACCTGCAAGATTAAAAAGATAGATCAAAGAATGGTTGGAGATGTCGTCAGGATATCAGGCGAGGTTCAGAAGATAAGTTTCAGATGGTTGAACAGACCTCACTTTCACATTGAGGATGAAGCGGCAGGTATACGCGTAATCATGTTCACTGCACCTTCAAATAAGATATTTGTGGGAGATAGAGTCGAGGCGATTGGAATTGTAATGAAACATCTGCTAACAAGAAGCAGACTCATTATATCAGCCGTAAGTGTTAAGCGGACTGAAGACTAAGGAGAACATTATGGATTCAAAAGAAGCAAGATTTGTGTTTGGATTTCTTCTGTTAGGAATAACCCCCATCCTTGCCACAGCTGGAGGTGCGGGGTTAGGAATGGTCGTATTTGCAGCGGGATTGCTGGTTGCGACCTCCTCGGCATTTGCCTGAGAAAAGGCATTTCTGCACGATTAAAAAAGGGGATTAGAGATGGATTATCATCTTTAATCCCCTATCTTATCCGCCATGCGCTCCCGCCCTTACGCCATATCCGGAATTCCAGAGTGGATTTCGGGTGTGTACTTTCGTTCAAGCCTGCGCGCCACTATACTCATGCTGTAGCAACAGACAAAATAGAGCACGGCAACCGTTGTATAGATCTCAAATGGATAAATCATGACCCGGTTATTGATCGTCTGCGCCACCGTAGTCAGCTCAAACACCCCTATTATGTATGCAAGCGACGTATCCTTGAAAAGAGCTATAAATTGTCCCACAATAGCCGGTATCATCATCTTGAGGGCCTGCGGGAGGATCACAAAACGCATCGCCTTGAAATAGTTCAATCCGGACGCCGTTGCCGCCTCCATCTGTCCCGGGGGAATCGCTTTTACACCGGCACGCACAATCTCAGCCAGATATGCACCCGAAAATATTATGAACGCGATTGAGGCGCTCCAGAAGACATCCATCTGTATCCCCGTGAGGATTGGGGAGAAAAAATAAACCCAGAATATAACCATGATAAGCGGATTGCCACGTACAAGCTCAATATAGAGCACGCTCGGGGTACTTATCAGGGGACTTTTGCTCAAACGCCCCAGACCCGCAACCAAACCGATAATAAAGCTGGTAGTAAGCGCGATAAAGGCCAAAACTATGCTGAGGGAAAGTCCTCCAAGGCCGTAGAAAATTTCACCGCCCAATCCGTGCGGGAATGTCCATATCAGGAGCGAACGGAAGTTGTCGAATATGACGTTCCAGTTAAAACCGGAGATTCCATATCCCAAAGCAATAAGCAGCGCAAATAACAGTATAAGAAACGCCGCTTTACCTGCCATGGAAAGAACACTGAGTAAACGTTCCAGCCACTGAGCTCCACTGGACATATAGGTGGCTTCTACTTCCAGTGATTCATTCTTCTCCGGTATCAAACATCTCTGAATCCATCGCAAACCCCCGGCGATAAACAATACAAGGAGCAGAAATGGCCTTACCATAAGGCCAAGTGCCTTATCCAGAAGACTCAGCTCCTTTTCCTGCCCTACCTCCAGATGGTGGTTCACACTGTTCATTAGCATACTGATAATCAGGGAGAGGCTGAGGTAGATGACCGTAGCCGCGGTGGTAGCCTCAAACCCCCGGAATGTGAAAGACTCGATCTGCTGTGCCTGCCAGCACAGGTCGGCCACCCCTATGGTCATGGCAAGCGAAGAGTTCTTCATGTTATTCAGAAGCTCACTTCCAAGGGGGGGCATAATTATGCGAAACGCCTGGGGCAGGATTACAAAGCGCAGCGCCTGAGCTCTGCTCAACCCGGATGAAGCCGCGGCTTCCAGATGGCCCTTTGGAATGGCCTGTATGCCCGCGCGCACTATTTCGGCTATGAAGGCACTGGTATAGATAGTCAGACCACCGGTAGCTGCTATCAACTCGTAATTGTGATCATATAAAAACTCGCGCAGTGCATCCGGTAATCCCAGGGGAAAAGCAAAATACCAGAAAAAGAGCTGTACCAGGAGAGGTGTATTACGGAAAAATTCCACGTATGCCGTGGCAAACCAGTAGAGGGGTTTAAAATTTGACAGACGCGCTATACCGAAAAATGTACCTAACAGAAGAGAAATAACGGTACTTATCAGAGAAATTTCTATCGTAAGCAGAAGACCGCGCAGCAGCCAGAGGCCAAAAACCTCCTGGTAGGTGGGGTTCATCTCCCAGAGCACAGCCCAGTGAAAATCATATCCGAAGTCAGCGCGCGTAAAAAAAAGCACTATGGCAAAGGCTATCCCTGCTACTATCGCAAATTGTTGAACCTGGCGTTTCCAGGATTCCATCATTTCCACGTTCGCTTTCCAAGGAGAAGACAAGGCACAAAAACTGCGGCCCGAGTAGCTCCCGGGCCGCAGTTCTCGTCACTCAAAACAAACATTAATTTCTATGGCCACATCTCGATTTTTTCAGTCATCGGGAAGTAATAGGGTGTATCAGCACCATACCACTTATTGTATATCTTCATATAGGTGCCATCCCTCCACATATCCTGGATCGCGAAGTTGACGGCATCACGCCAGTCACTGTCATTCTCGGGAAGTCCGATGCCATAAGGTTCATCGCTGAAGAAGTCGCCGACAAGTTCATATTTGCCGGGTTCCTTCGCGGCATAGCCGATGAGTATCGTGCTGTCAGTCGCCCAGCCCGCAACCTTACCCTGCCGCAATGCCAGGAAGCATGAAGGCTCATCCTGGAAACTGATGACCTTAGGGTTCTTGTCACCCAGTGATTTCAGGAGATTGACAGCATTTTTCTCGCTGGTTGTGCCCTGCATGGAGGCCAGTTTCTTCCCCACAAAATCCTTGTGGCTTTTGTATTTACCCTTTTTGGCCAGGATTTTCTCACCATCAAAGAAATAGGTGATGGAGAAATCGATCGTCTTGTCCCGCTCACGTTTGTGAGTCATATTCGCAGTACTCATGTCGATCCGACCCGATGTCAGAAATGAGATACGCGTCTTGTTGTTCAGCTTGATTTTCTCCATCTTGAGTTCTTTACCCATGGACTGGCCGATACGCTTTACAACCTCCGAAGCTATATCGACATCAAACCCGACCCACTCATTCTTGTCGTTAAAATACGCCGCGGGAATACTGTTGTACATCAGACCAGCCTTAACAACGCCCGCTTCCTTGACCTTGTCATAGGTGGGACCCGCGAAGCAGATACATGGTACAAGCATAAATACCACAGCCAGCGCTAACACAGACTTCCATACTCTCTTTTGCATCGAATAACCTCCCTTGTTAAAGTAATTAACAAAACACCCCCCGATACTGATACTTACTGCTGCAGGGGATACATCCACCCGTTAATGCTTTAAAATCTTACTCAAAAAGAGCTTTGTACGTTCACTCTTGGGACGATAAAAAAAGTCGTCCGGTGATGCTTCTTCGATTATCTGTCCTTCATCCATAAAGGACACCCTGTCGGCAACCTCGCGGGCAAATCCCATCTCATGCGTAACCACTATCATTGTCATACCATCACGCGCCAGATTGCGCATGACATCCAGAACCTCGTTTATCATCTCCGGATCCAGGGCCGATGTGGGCTCATCAAAAAGCATGATTTTGGGTTGCATGGCAAGACCGCGCGCAATAGCCACACGCTGCTGCTGACCCCCGGACAACTGAGCAGGATATGAATAGGCCTTCTCACGGATGCCTACTCTCTCCAACTGTTGAAGACCAAGTTTCTCCGCCTCTGCGGGACTGGTTTTTCTGACATTGATGGGTGCGAGTGTTATATTCTGGAGTGCGGTCATGTGGGGATAGAGGTTAAACTGCTGGAAAACAAACCCTATCTCAGCCCTTAAATGGGTGAGGTTTATCCGGTGGTCATGTATGGGT
>JAUXBI010000122.1 GCA_030619435.1 Syntrophaceae bacterium | reverse complement strand
TTCCTTTGTCAAGTTGGAAACAGGGAGAAATCTCTTACACCTTGCATTGTTGACGAGGCACTTCTCTACCCAGCATGTGGCGCGATCAAACAGACTCATGGATTTCTTGCGTACTTCATGGGCCCAGATTCGATGAGGAATTCCATGCATGGTAAATATATCTGCATCGAAGATTCGATCATGGGTGTGGACAAGGTCGAAATTCATTTTCGAGATTTTCCATCCAGCGAAATAAGCAAAACTGATCGCTGTAAGAAATCTCGGGAATTTAATTATGGGGACCTTGTGAAATGTAATTCGGTCCGAGCCTGCCTGCCACCTGTTTGCAAAAACATGGAAGTCATATTTTTCATCAAGAGACAGGCGCTCGGTTAGCTCATAAACAAAGCTTTCCGCCCCTCCAACCAGACCATACTTCGGTATGACGATTGCTATTTTCTTTTTCTGTATTTCCATGGTTTTCAGATGGTCTTCAAGCCTTGACATGCCCGAGGCGAAAAGGCATGGGCAGGGTTATCAGGTAAAAGTTCTTTGCGATCTCTTCGATTGATTTCTCAGAAGTCTTTGGATTTGGCATCAGGCGTTATTATTGTTTTCTTTAAACTGCATATTATACAGTTTGAAATATTCCCCCTGCTTCGCGAGGAGAGTGTCATGGGTCCCTTCTTCGATAATCCTCCCGTCAACTATCACGATAATCCGATTCGCGTGACTTATTGTTGAAAGACGATGGGCGATAACAAAGGTCGTTCTGCCCTTCATGAGATTTTCAAGGGCTTCCTGGACTTCCATTTCGGCTTCAGTGTCGAGCGATGAGGTGGCTTCATCAAGAATGAGTATGGGGGCGTCTTTGAGAAGTGCCCTGGCTATGGAGAGCCTCTGTCTCTCGCCGCCGGAGAGCCTTGCCCCCTGCTCTCCGATGATTGTTTCAAATTCCTTCGGCAGATTCTTCACAAACTGATACGCGTTGGCTGACTTTGCCGCATTGATTATCTCTTCATCGCTCTTTTTTATATCACCATAAGCGATATTATTTCTGACGGTATCATTAAATAATATCGTCTGCTGCGTAACAATGCCTATCTGGTTCCGGAGTGACTCGACGGTGACATCCCGGATATCGTGGCCGTCAATCAGTATCTCGCCTTCCGTCACATCATAAAATCTCGGTATCAGATTGACAAGGGTTGTCTTTCCTCCTCCACTCATTCCGACAAAAGCTACCACTTCCCCGGCCTTTATATCCAGGTCGATGTTCTTCAGGACAGGTTCATCATCATAGCTGAAGGTGACATTTTTAATTTCAATCCTGTCTGAAATTCGTGGAAGTTCCACCGAGTTCTTCCGGTTTTCTATATCCGGCGTTATATCCATAATGCCGAAAACTCGGACGGCTGCGGATATCCCCTGCTGGATCGTATTATTGACGTTTGTGAGTCTCTTTACCGGTTCGTAGAGCATAATAAGGGCTGTGAGAAAAGAGAAGAAAGTGCCGGGCGTTGAGGCACCTTGTATCACCTGGTAGCCCCCATAAAAGACAATCGCGGCGATACCGAGACCACCCAGAAATTCCATAAATGGAGATGACATGGCCCGTATGGATACTGCCTTCATAAAAAACCGGAAAAGATTTTCATTCTCTTTCGAGAATCTCCTGCCTTCATAATCTTCCATTCCGAAGGCCTTTACGATTCTTGTTCCTGATATGGTTTCCTGAAGGAGACTGGTGAGGCTTCCCATGGTAACCTGGGTGCTTGTAGCCACCCTCCTCATCCTTTTGCCGAATCTGGCTATGGGATATATCGTCAGCGGAAAGACAATCATGGCAATAAGAGCCAACTGCCAGTCACGATAAAAGATCACAAAAACAAGGCCAACCAGCGTAAACGAATCTTTGAAAAGGCTTGTTACAGCCTCTGAAACTGCTCCCTGAATGAGGTTCACATCGTTTGTAATACGTGACATGAGTATTCCGGTGGGGTTCTTGTTGAAGAAAGAGAGGGATTGTTTTTGGATGTGGTTGTAAAGGTCACTTCTCAGGTCTGTTACCACACGCTGACCGATAAAACTCATCAAAATGGTCTGACCATAACTGCATGCACCCTTGAGAAAATATATTGCAATGATTACTATCGGTATCCACTTCAGCATGGAGGCATTCTTATTTAGGAATATCCCGTCCAGAGCGGGTTTGACAAGGAAAGCAAGCGCGGAGGTAGTGGTACCAACAACAAGCATGCACAACATCGCGAGGAGAAACTTCGGAATATGCGGTTTGGACAGTTTTAAGATGCGTTTGAATACGTTCATAGTATTATACAGGTTTAAGGTTCAATTGTTGATTGCTGGTTTATATGAATTGCCTCGTTTATAAGCATGACCGGGATTCCATCCCTGATTTCATACATCAGCTTACATTTGTCACATATGAGGCCATTTTCGTCTTCATTTAAGTGAATATTCCCTTTGCACTCTGGACATGCCAAGATCTCGAGCAGTTTCCTCTCTATCTCCATCGGCCGCTCCTTTCTCATCTGATAACCGTTCACGGTTATCGCTTCATAGTTCACAGTTTTTCCAATAAACTATGCGATAATTGAAGTATTTTGGATATTAATTTCAACTCTCCGTTTTTTCACCCGTGAACCGATAACTGTAAACTGTAAACGGTTCCTTCATCCGTTACACGGCTTCTATATCACTCACTGGTCTCTATGTAAAATTCTTCCCTACGCACCCAAATCGAAATCAGACAGGATATATTTTTATCACGAAAACACGCAGGCAATGCAATGCTCAGTTTTGGATATTTAATGAAAAACATTATTTAATGTAGAGCTTTCTTTACAGCTTGAAATACATCCTCAACCGAGATTTCCTTCATACACTTTTTCGTCTCACACTTCTTCAAAAAGCAGGGACTGCATGGCAGGTTCCTGCGAATAACTGTATGACCCTCGCCGTATGGTCCCGTTCGCGCGGGATCCGTGGGACCGAAAAGAGCCACTGTTGGTGTGCCCACAGCCGCCGACACATGCATGGGTCCCGAGTCTGTTGTGATGATAAGGTCCGATAATTTGTACAGATACGCCAGGTCTCTGAGAGTTGTCTTACCCGTGAGATCTACGGATGGGAATTTCATAAGTGATCGGATGCGATCCACTGTCTCACGGTTACGTCCACCCGTAAAGACAACTTTCATCTTCAATTCTTCCGTTATCCTGTCGCACAACCGGGCGAATTTGTCGTCCTCCCACAGCTTTGTATCCCAGAATGCTACAGGGTTCACTGAAACGAATGGGGCATCCATGCTGATTCCGTTCTCTTTCAGGAGGTTGTCGATCCTGTTTCGATTTTCCTCTCCAATATGGATGGCAAACTCAGGTTTTCCAATATCCGCTCCAAGGTGACGTGGAAGATCCAGATAGCGATCCACGGCATGTTTGTTCATATCCTCATGAATTTTCTCACCCAGAAAAAGGCCGGAGAGTTCCTGTATACTGTCATATCCAAGTTTCCGTCTGCCTCCACTCAGAAAAACAATTAGGGAGCTCTTCAACAAACCGTGAAAATCGACAACAAGGTCATATTTCCTGTCTCTGAGGGTAGCGACGAAGGATTTCATCTCACCAATTGTTTCCCTCACCTCGTACAGTCTCTTCAGATTTTTCAGCCAGCCTTTTCTGCGGGAGATAATAATCCTGTCGAGACAGGGATGCCCCTCTATGATATCTGAAGAATCCTCCTCTATCACCCATGTGATATGGGCGTCAGGATAAAGTTTTCTAAGCACCGAGAGCGACGGTAGTGTATGTATCACATCGCCTATGGCGCTCAGCTTTACTATGAGGATATTCAATTTTTTCGATCCTTCATTATCCATTCTGCCGCATCGAGGATATCCCGGGCGATATAAACCGTTTTTATATCAGAAGTCTTTACGCTCTTTCCATAGCCTGTCCTTACGAGTATCCCTTTGGCCCTGACATTATTCGCAAGTTCTATATCCTTTGCCATATCGCCCACCACATAGGAACCTGGCAGGTCAATGTCAAGTTCTTCAGATGCTTTTATAAGCATTCCCGGAGCTGGTTTCCTGCAGTTGCATGATATCCGGTATTTGCCGATTCCCTCCGTCCGATGATGGGGGCAATAGTAAAACCTGTCAATAAATGCACCCCTTTCCCGAAATATTTCATTTATCTTTGCATGGACGGTGTTCACAAAATCTTCATCGAAAAATCCCCTCGCTATACCCGACTGATTTGTGACCACTACTACCTTCATTCCCGCCTCATTTATCATCCGCACGGCATCAAATGCCGCGGGGAATATTCTCAGTTGCTCCAGACTGTCAAGGTAGCCAACCTCTTTATTGATTGTTCCGTCCCTGTCTAAAAATACTGCGCTGTTATTCTTTTTCATTCCGGAAATCCCTCGGCATTCAGTTTGATCCACGGTCTCTTTTTAACAATATACTCGCGGCATCATACACGTCGTCTGCTTGTATCAGATCCATACACCTGAAATCAGTCGGGCACGTTTCTTTGAGACAGGGGCTGCAGGAAACATTCTTGTAAATGACGACACTCCTCCTGCCCACAGGAGATGTTGTTGTGGGATTCGTCGACCCGAATATGGCAATTAGAGGAATGTTCAAAGCTCCGGCAAGATGCATCAGCCCCGAATCGTTGGATATGAAGAGATTGCACTCACTTATCAGTCCCACCACCTCTTTGAGAGTTGTCTCTCCGGCCAGATTGATCATTGGATTTTCCGAGTGCTGTTGAACCAGGTTCGTTCTCTCTCTGTCTCCGGCACTTCCGAAGAGAATAATCCTGGCTGAAAATTTATTCGCGAGTCTGTCTGCCACGACTGCAAATCTCTCTGGAAACCACATTTTGGCAGGCCCGTAGCTGGCTCCCGGTGCAATGCCTATCAAGGTGTCTTTTCCTTTAATGTTATGTTCGGTAAGAATCTTTTTTGCAGCCAGGGAATACTCCTTACCGGGTACGATATTAATATCTCTTCCTGATGTCCTGAATCCCAGCGCCTCGACCATCTCCAGATAATAACCAATCTGGTGGATTTCCCTTATCTCTCGTGTCCTTTTAACAGAATAGGTCAGGAGAAGCCCCCTGCAGTCGGAGTTATACCCGGCTCTCAGGGGTATTCGCGCGAGCCACGCGATGATAGCTGCCTCTATGGCGTTTTGAAGGAGAACAGCCAGATCAAACTTTTCTTTCCTCAGTTGTGTGGCAAGCCGTATTTTTCCACCTATTCCATCATGTATGCCGGGACTCTGGAATACGATGACATCGTCAACATCGGGGCAAGCCCTGTAAAGCTGTGCCACCCAGGGCTTTGCCAGCACAACTATCCTTGCGTGGGGGAATGTGCGTCTGACAGACGCCACCGCCGGGAGACTCATAATAACATCCCCGATCCAGTTGGTTCCCCTCACCAGTATGCTTTTGACCTTTTCAGGGACTAGTTCCTTCGTTTTTCTTACCTGCAGCATATTAAATTACTCAAACCCACAGACCTATAAGACCTGAGATTTCTTGGTTTTCCACCGCTGGTGAAG
>JAUXBI010000177.1 GCA_030619435.1 Syntrophaceae bacterium | reverse complement strand
TATTTTTAATGTTTTGGCTGTTGTTTTTTTGAATTTCCTGTGAACAATAGTGGGAATACGATGTCACTGACACAGCAGGGTATCAGGACGGCAACAAACAGGAATATAAAGACTGCAATATAAGACAGCCAGCTCAATGTATCCCCCACGGCCATGATGACATGAAAAATTGAGGCCCAGGTACTGAGGAGGACATGCCCGGCATGTGGAAACTTTGTCGACGGCCAGAAATAGGCTATGGCTATTCCCAGTATCGCCAGAGGATTTACCAGCCACCACTTTTCGATAAAGCCGATGTGAAGGCCCCTGTTAGGCATATTTAGCATAACTTCACCAAGATAGGGGATCAGGGAATCACTTATAGTGGCAATACCTATAGAGCCTGCATAACCAATAACCAGCAGAACCCAAATATTGCATTCACCTTTGAGCCCCCCGCATTTGTGAAGTTCGTACATGGATGCCGTGACAAGAGCGCTCAGGATAACGTGCATTGGATGGAGTACATAGAATATATTCAGAGCGGTTGTGTGGGGTACATGCTGAAAGAAAAACATGATTACTATACCGGTAATTGCACCGAGGAGAGTAAAAGGGGCGTGATTTTTTAATTCTCTTAATATTCGTCCGGTCATAACTCTCATCATCTCTTCTTGTTCAGGAAGTATACCGCTTCTTTACGTCAAGTTAAGTTGCTAATTATCTTAAATAAAGCTCACATGCAAGTCCTTTATTGGAAAATAAATCAGGCGCTTTGGCCTGTTGCGTCCTCGTAATAAGAAGGCTATAATAAAAATTTCAGCAGTACCAGACAAAATAAAATGATGGGGGAACAAATGACAGAGGCATCTTATGGTTTTGAACTCTTACAAGAACAGTATATTGATGAACTGAAGACACGCGCAAGATTTTACAGGCATGTCCAAACGGGCGCCGAGCTTTTATCCATGATAAGTGATGACGAGAATAAGGTGTTCGGAATCACCTTTCGGACGCCGCCTCGCGATTCAACAGGCGTGGCCCACATTCTGGAGCATTCCGTCCTCTGCGGTTCCCGCAGGTATCCTGTCAAGGAGCCTTTCGTGGAAATATTGAAAGGTTCTCTGCAAACTTTCCTGAATGCATTCACCTATCCGGATAAGACATGTTATCCCGTGGCAAGTCAGAATATCCAGGATTTCTATAATTTGATAGATGTCTATCTTGACGCGGTCTTTTACCCGCGCATTACGCCCGAGATCTTCCAGCAGGAAGGATGGCACTACGAAATGGATGCACCGGACGGACCTCTCGACTACAAGGGCGTGGTTTTCAATGAGATGAAGGGCGCTAACTCGTCTCCGGACAGGCTTCTCGCCGAATATTCACAGCAGTCGCTGTTTCCTGATAATACATACGGGCTGGATTCCGGGGGAGATCCTGTGTTTATCCCGGAGCTGGACTATGAACAGTTCAGGGATTTTCACCGGAGATACTATCATCCCTCCAATGCACGCATTTTCTTTGCCGGTGATGATGACCCGGAAGAAAGGCTGAGGCTCGTAAATGATTACCTGAAAGATTTCAAGAAAATAGAAATAAATTCAGCGGTATCTCTTCAGCCGAGATTTGACAGTCCCAGACGGGTTGTACGTTCCTTTGCCACGGGTGATGATTCATCGAGGGGCATGGTGACTGTAAACTGGATGTTTGGTGAAACAGAGAACGCCGTCATGAACATGGCGCACCATATTCTGGGGTATATCCTTCTCGGCACGCCCGGTTCGCCTCTGCGCAAGGCGCTTATTGAGTCCGGCCTGGGAGAGGATGTTACAGGAGGCGGTCTGGAGGACGAATTGAGGCAGCTGTTTTTCTCTGTGGGGTTGAAGGGAATTGATGATGGGAAAGTGGATGCTGTCGAGACACTCATACTGGAAACTCTGGAAAGACTGGCAGGGGATGGTAT
The DNA here is from genome assembly GCA_030619435.1 of Syntrophaceae bacterium. GTDB lineage: Bacteria > Desulfobacterota > Syntrophia > Syntrophales > UBA2210 > UBA2210. The sequence continues at coordinate 2,061 of JAUXBI010000177.1, read as the reverse complement.
CGAGCCCGGCGCGGTAGAGGCGGCTGTCAATACCATAGAATTCGGCCTGCGTGAAAACAACACTGGCAGTTACCCGCGCGGGCTGGTGCTGATGCTGAGGGCAATGACTACATGGCTGTATGATGGCGATCCTCTTGCGTTACTTCCTTTTGAGTCTCTTCTGTCGGAGGTCAAGTCGCATATCGCTTCGGATAAATCATTCTTTGCGGATATAATAAGAAAAGATTTCCTAGATAATCCGCACCGCACAACAATCGTTATGAGACCGGACACGAATTTGAAGAATGAAATGGATGCGGCGGAGAGACAGAGGCTTGATGATGTTCGCGGTTCCGCCAGTCCGGAGGAATTGGGAAATATCTTTAAAACTGTCGAAAGGCTAAAAAAAACCCAGGAAGCACCGGATTCCCCTGAAGCCCTCGCAACCATACCCATCCTGAAACTCGCCGACATGGAGAAAAAAAACAGGACGATACCCCTCACCGTTCTGGAGGAAAAGGGCGCCACGGTTTTGTATCATGACATACCCACAAATGGCATCGCATACATTGAAACAGGTCTGAATCTGCGCTCATTGCCCCGGAGATATGTCCAGTATATTCCCCTGTTCAGCAGGGCGCTTTTTGAAATGGGTACAAAGAAGGAAGATTATGTTGAAATTTCCCGTAGAATTGACCGGGAGACAGGGGGAATTCATCCATCCCTGCTGATATCAGAGGTAAAGGATACAAGGAAGATCGAGGCCAGACTTTTCCTCTGCGGAAAAGCGATGCTTCCACAGGTGGGAAATCTTTTCGATATTATCAGGGACCTTCTTATGGATGTCAAACTGGACAACAGGGAGCGTTTCAAACAAATGCTACTGGAGGAAAAGGCCCGACAGGAACAGCAGCTGATACCCGGCGGACACCAGGCAGTCAATCTGCGCCTGAGGGCACATTTCAGCGAAGCCGGCTGGTTGGCGGAACAGTTAAACGGTGTGAGCTATCTGTTCTTTCTGCGTGAACTTGCCGGCAGGATAGATCAAGACTGGCCTTCCGTTCATGCTGCCCTCGAAGAGATGCGGAGTGTTCTTGTCAGCCATGAGAACATGTTATTTAACGTTACCGTCGATGAGACAGGATGGAAAAAAGTAAGATCCCATCTTGCCAATTTTGCAGGCAGAATCCCGGCAGGGCCAACCGGCTCTAAGTCCGACCTTTTCGGAAATCTTTTGACCGATATGAAGATCCCTGAGTATGAGGGACTTATCGTTCCCTCTCAGATCAACTATGTTGGAAAGGGAGCGGATATTTACAGAGCGGGCTATGCGTATCATGGCTCTATCAGGGTTATTACCCGCTATCTCAGGACTTCCTGGCTGTGGGATCGTATCCGGGTACGTGGGGGCGCCTACGGAGCATTTTGTAATTTTGATAAATTTTCCGGGGTGTTGACCTTTCTGTCGTACCGCGATCCGAATCTTCTGAAAACCCTCGAAGCGTTTGACAAAACAGCCGGATTCCTGCGTAATTGTGGTCTGAGCGATGACGAACTGACAAAGGGAATTATCGGCGCCATAGGGGATATGGATGCGTATATGTTTCCCGATGCCAGGGGATATGCTTCAATGATTCGGTATCTGACAGGCAACACCGAAGAAGATATCCAGCGTACGCGGGATGAAATTCTGTCCACAACGGCTCAAGACTTCAAAGAGTTTGCGGGCGTGATAGATGAGGTGGCAAAAAGCGGATTAGTGAAAGTTCTCGGTTCGGAGAATGCCATCAGAGAGGCCACAGCCGGCGGGCAATTGTCTCTGGAAACATTGAAGGTGCTTTGAATATGGGCGAAATTTCGACAAGAAACAAAGCAGAGGTTGTCAAGAGGTTTCTTCCTACCAGAAGCTTGTTGATGAATCTCGGATTGCTAACTGCGGGCAGCTTCATTCTGGCCTTTGGAGTTAACGCGATACTGGTTCCCCATCAATTGCTGTCCGGCGGGGCATTGGGAATATCATTGATTTTCCACTATCTTTTTCCCCATCTCGGTGTAGGTCTCCTCTATCTCCTCTCCAACATA
>JAUXBI010000246.1 GCA_030619435.1 Syntrophaceae bacterium | reverse complement strand
TTAGAGTTGGAATTATATTTGGTGGCATGTCTTCCGAGAAAGAAGTTTCATTGAACAGCGGCAGAAATGTTTATGACAACTTGGACGGTGAAAAATATGAGGGCATTCCCGTATTCATGGACAGCGAAGGGCGATTGTGGATTATCCCGTGGCAGCTTGTATCTCAGAACACTACTGTCGATATCTCAGAGCGCCTTGGAAGGGACGCGAGGCGAATATCATACGAACAGCTGAAGGATGAAATAGATTTTGCCTTCATTTCCCTCCATGGAAAATATGGTGATGACGGGTGCATCCAAGGCCTTTTGGAGATTTTGGGGATTCCCTACACCGGTCCGGGTGTTCTGGCTTCCGCCCTGGGCATGGATAAGAGCGCGCAGCAGAAGATACTGAGGGAAGCGGGAATCAATGTGCCTGAGAGCATGCTGTTCGGGGAAGATGAATGGTCAAGGGACAAAGATCGCGTCAGGAAAAGGATAGCGGAGGCCTTCGATATTCCCTTTGTTGTAAAACCTGTCAGGGAAGGGTCAAGCATGGGGGTGACGATTGTAAGGAACGAAGAGACGCTTGAGGACGCGATGGCCGGTGCCTTCAAATGGGACAGGAACGTGCTGGTCGAAGAATACCTCGAAGGGACTGAATTCTCGTGCATCGTCCTAGAGGGAGAGGAGGGTCCCGGTATCCTCGGGGTTACAGAGATCCACCCGCATAGTGATTTCTACTCGTACGACGACAAATATATGCCGGGGAAATGCAGTAAATTTACGCCCCCGAAGAATATTCCCGCCGATGCGGTTGATCGGATTAAAACAGATGTTATCAAGGCCTTCGAAACCCTGGGGTTCAGATCGTATGGACGTATAGACGGATTTGTCTTGGAGGATGGCAGGGTATTAATTACAGATCCCAATTCTTCTTCAGGAATGGCGCCCTCGTCTTTCTTCTTCGAACAGGCTGCGGAAGCCGGCATGCTTCCATCCATGATAATATCCGAGCTTATAGAGGCTTCGGTCAGGGTGCATGAAGAAAAGAAGGGACCGTTATAGAGCGCGGGGCTTACAAGGCAATCCGGAAAGGTAATCTGTGAATCTGGAAGATCAGGAAAAGACAAGGGTCGGCATTATAATGGGTGGAATCTCTTCGGAGAAGGAGATCTCCCTCGAGAGCGGAAGAAATATCTTCAGCAAGATAGACAGGAAGAGATATCTCCCCATACCTGTGTTTATGGATAGCGGCGGTCTCTTGTGGGAGATACCGGTCAAGATGTTGATGAGAAATTCCACGGGAGATATCGAATGCGATCTGGAGGATGAGGCGAAGAGGATTCCGTATGAGGAGCTGAAGACCCTTGTAGATATAGTATATCTGGGTCTCCACGGCAAATACGGCGAAGATGGGTGCATCCAGGGGCTTCTGGAGCTTTTGAATGTCCCATATGTGGGTTCAGGCGTCCTTGCCTCGGCGCTCGGCATGGACAAATACGCCTCCAGAAAGGTCCTCGCGATGAGCGGGATAGAGGTTCCCCGCACGGTGGCTGTTTCCATGGAGCGGTGGAAAAGCGGCAGAGAAGACATCCTCGAGGAGATAGAAAACGGGATCGGCCTGCCCTGTGTCGTCAAACCCGCCCGTGAGGGGTGTAGTACCGCTGTCAGGAAGGTTTTGGCGCTGGAGGATGTTCACAACGCGGTTATAGATGCCTTTGACTGGGACAGCGTGGCGCTGATTGAAGAATTTATTGAGGGAATGGAGGTTACATGTGGTGTTATAGGAAATGATTCGCCCGTCGCCCTTATCCCTTCCGAAACCATACCGACGAAAGGAATACTTTCACTGGAGGACAAATTCCTGTATGGTCAGGGAGAAAACAAGACGCCCGCAAGGCTGCCGGAGGATGTCCTGAAAAAGATACAGGATGTGGCTGTAAAAACGTTTCTGACTCTGGGACTGAAGGCCTACGCGAGGATAGACATGTTTGTGCCGGGTGACGGACGGATAGTGGTGCTTGAGCCGAACAGCCTGCCGGGGATGACGCCCTCCACGGTACTCTTTCACCAGGCGGCGGCTTCCGGGATTACGCAGGTTGAATTGATCAGCAGGATTATACAATTGTCTCTCGATGCGCACTCAAAGAAAAAAGGACCATTATAACCGTAACCGGATTATGGATATCTTTCATTTCAGGACCGGTATCCGCTGCCTTTTGTCATCGTTTGACCTGGATACACGTTTCGGTGCTTTATGAATAAGATTGCTGCTACAGTTGATAATTTTGGGAGAGCCATCCTGGAGAATATCGAGGAAATGGGGAGGCTCCTTATCCTCTTCCTTTCTGTTTTGATGTGGATGGTGCGTCCCCCGCTGAAACTGCGCCTGATCTTCAAGCAGATGGAGTTTGTCGGTGTCAAGTCCATCTTTGTCGTCGTTCTCACCGGCACATTCACCGGCATGGTCATGGCGCTGCAGGGTTATTACGGGTTCAAGATGTTCAATGCCGAGAGCCTCGTCGGTTCCACCGTCGCGTTGGGAATGACGAGGGAGCTTGGCCCGGTTCTCACCGCTTTGATGGT
>JAUXBI010000148.1 GCA_030619435.1 Syntrophaceae bacterium | reverse complement strand
CAGGAAGACGCCCCTTCTCACAAGGTGCCCGAAGACGAGGTGTTTCAGGCCATTCTTGAAGGGAACAGAGAAGACATAGAACAGCGGATTTCCGATGCAATGAACTCAGGAATGGGCGCGCAGAAAATAGTTGACGGAATCATGATTCCCGCGATCACGGAAGTTGGTGCACTGTTTGACAGGAGAGAATATTTTCTTCCACAGTTGATAGCAAGTGCCGAAACGATGAAGAAAGGCATCGCCTTTCTTGAGCCGTGGCTAGGGGATGCCAAGCTGAATAAGAAACAAAAGGAACTCATCATTATCGCGACGGTAAAGGGGGACGTTCACGATATAGGGAAAAACATAGTGGCGCTGATGTTGAGAAATCACGGGTTTGAAGTGAATGACCTGGGTAAGGATGTGTCTGCCGAGATTATTATACGGGAGGCCGTAAGACTCAAGCCTTCCGTTATCGGCCTGTCCGCCCTGATGACCACCACCATGGTAAACATGAAAGAGGTGATAGATCTCGCGGAGCGAGAGTCCCTTGACTGTAAATTTATGGTGGGTGGAGCGGTGGTAACAAAGGCCTATGCGGAGTCGATTGGCGCTCATTATGCCAAAGACGGGGTGGCGGCAGTCAGGGTGGTTGAGAAACTGATTTAAATCTATAATTCGGGAGGTTGTCGGTTCATGTCTTTCCCAAATGATTTGGTTTACAGTCGCGAACACACGTGGGTAAGGATTGATGGAGACATTGCGACAGTGGGAATAACGGATTATGCCCAGGATAAGCTGGGTGAGATACTGTCGGTGGAGCTTTTTTCTGAGGACTCCCCTGTTGAACAGGGTGAGCCTTTCGGTGTCATAGAGTCCCTGAAAGTGACCACCGAACTGATTTCACCTGTGAGTGGTGAAATTATCAGTGTTAATGAAGATCTAGCTGATGATGTGGGTATTCTCAACAGCGATTCATACAACACGGGATGGATGATTGCCGTTGGAATAAGAGATTTGGAAGAACTGGATAACCTGCTGGATGCAGAGGCATACGCGGATTATGTTGAGGAGTATGAGGAGGTTGATTGACGTCAGGTGGAGAAATGGAGGGTTATCCCTTTTGAACTTTTTGATTCTTTTGAGAATATGGCCATAGACGAGGCCATATTCAGGGCAGGTAGGCAGAGGGAAATGTCTCCAACCCTCCGGCTCTACGGCTGGGAGAGTCCGGCTGTCTCACTGGGATATTTTCAGAATGCCGAAAGGGAAATAAATTGCGGGTACTGCCACGACAGGGGTATAGATATCGTCAGACGACCTACAGGGGGCCGGGCGGTTCTTCACGGGGATGATCTCACTTATTCTCTCGTGGCCGGAGAAAGCAGCCGGCACTTTTCTTCCGATATTATCAAAACATACAGGATAATAAGCGGGTGCATAATAAGAGGTCTTGAGAAGTCGGGAGTTGAAGCAGAAATGGTGGAAAAGGGCCGGTCCGGAAGCGAATCCGCAGAGCCCTTCTGTTTCGCCGCTTCGTACAGGAATGAACTCCTCGCAGACGGTAAAAAAATCTGCGGGAGCGCGCAGGTGAGGGCAAAGGGCATGTTTCTGCAGCAAGGATCCCTTTTGATGGATTTTGATCCGGTGGCGGTCTGCGCGGCAATAATAACGAAAGACGCGGAAGCGAAGGAGAAAGCGCTTGAGGCATCCGTTACTTCCATCCGGAAGAGTGTCGGAGATAATGTTGGAATAGACACCTTGTGCCGTAACATTGCGGCGGGATTTGAAGAGGTCTTGAACATACGCTTGATAGAGGGGAGATTGTCCCCCGAAGAGGAGACGCTCAAGGACAGTCTTCTTGAAAACAAATACAGAAATGCCCAGTGGAACATGGGCCGAGGAGCAAAGAGTGGACATTAAAAAGATTATAAAAAATGCTGTGTTTTCACAAAAGGCCTATCCTGTCGAAGAGAGAGCATGCAGGGTTAAGCTTGACGCCAACGAAAATCCCTATCCCCTGCCTAACGCCCTGAGACACGTTATTTCCGAGCGTCTGGAGTCTGTGTCCCTCAACCGTTATCCGACCCCCGGTTCCCCCGGTCTGAGGACGGATTTTGCACGGTATTACGGAGTGGATGAGGACATGATCCTTATCGGAAATGGATCGGATGAGCTTATCCATATATTGCTGACGGCCGTTGATCCCCGTTTGTCAGACAGTGTCATGTTTCCGACCCCCACCTTTGCCATGTATGGAATCATCGCCCTGAACTCGGGACACAATATCATTGAAGTGCCCCTAGATGACCGGTTGGAACTGGATACAGACGCAATGCTTGACATAATATCCGATAAAAAGCCCGCTATCATATTTCTCAGCTATCCCAACAATCCTACAGGCGGGTGTTTTGACAGGGGTGATATTGAAAGAATTCTGGAGGCATCCAGTGGTCTTGTGGTGCTCGATGAGGCCTACTGCAACTTTTCGGGAAAGACATTTCTGCGCGATCTTGACCGGTGGGATAATCTTGTAATATTGAGAACCCTTTCCAAAGTGGGACTGGCGGCCCTGAGACTGGGCATTCTCATAGGACATCCTTCGCTGGTTCACCACTTGAATAAAGTGAGATTGCCTTATAATGTGAATATCTTCTCACAGGTAGTCGGGAGTTTGTTTGTTGAGCACAGCGAGGATTTTCTGGAGTTGACAGACAGAATTGTTTCCAGCAGAAAATGGCTTTTTGACGAGTTGATGGCCATCGAAGGGATTAATCCCTACCCTTCAGACGCGAATTTTATCCTTTTTAGTTGTTTTATGGAAAAAGATGATGTATATGCGCAATTGATCGAAAGGGGTGTGCTTGTGAAAAACTTTGCATCTCCCGATATTCTCAAAAACTGTATGAGGGTAACGGTCGGGACGGAAACGGAAAACAGAGAATTTATAGAGTCTCTGAAGATTGTTATGCAGGGAGAGTGATAACAGTATATAGGTAAAACAAGGGGTGGAAGGCGACTTCATCGAAGTAAAGGTCGTTCTGCCCCTTTTGTTGTTTTTGATGTCTTTGAAGGAGGAGGTGATAATTTTTGGAAGTAAGAGTAATAGATAACGATGTTGAAAGAGCCCTGAAAATACTGAAAAATAAGCTTTCAAAAAACGGGTTTTTTAAAGAACTCAAATTGCGCAGGGCTTACGAGAAGCCGTCTGTAAAGAAGAAAAGAAAGGCTCTCGAAGCGCGTAGAAGAATGGCAAAGGTTGCAAGAAGACGAAGGTGGTCGCCCAGATAGATGGCTTTCAGCCGACAGCGGTTTCATGAGAAGGTTCCGCCCGCCGAGTGTTTTCTGGAGGAGTTATGGAAGAAAAACAATACATTGTTGATGCCCTGTCTGTCGATGAATCGTGGCGTGTCTTCCGGATCATGGCGGAATTTGTGGAGGCCATTGAGGAACTTTCAAAGATCGGACATGCAGTGAGCATATTCGGGTCGGCTAGAGAGGCCCCCGGAGGCAAATATTACGAGAAAGCGCGGGAAGTTGCCCGTCTCCTCGGTGAGGAGGGATTTAGCGTGATTACCGGTGGGGGTCCGGGTATCATGGAGGCTGCCAACCGGGGCGCCAGTGAGGCCGGCGCCAGATCGGTCGGTATGAACATTCAGCTTCCCTTTGAGCAGAAGCCAAACACCTACGCCAATATAAATATTGCCTACAAATATTTCTTTGTCCGGAAGGTGATGTTTGTCAAATATGCCATGGCATACGTCATCCTTCCCGGTGGGTTCGGCACAATCGATGAACTTTTTGAGGCCCTCACCCTTATTCAGACTAAGAGGATAAGGAGTTTCCCCGTGGTTCTCATGGGAAGCGAATACTGGGGTGGGCTTATGGACTGGATGAGGAAGACCATGCTGCCGGAGGGAAAGATATCTGAAGAGGATCTTGATTTCATTCAGGTAATCGACGAGCCCGATAAGGTGGTAAGGCATATAAAAAAGTTCGTAATCCTCTGACATGCAAGGAACATTAAAGACAGCCCTTGACAATATCGGCAGGGGCAAGACGGCTCCCTGCTATCTCATTTACGGGGATGAAGAGTACCTGGTGGAGGATGCCATGAATCGGATCATAGACGGCATTCTCCCTCCGGATCAGAAAGACCTCAATCTCTTTCATATGGAAGGGGAAGATGGAGATATAGATGCCATATGTAATTCTATTCTCACCCCGCCTCTCATACCAGGCAGAAAGGTTGTACTTGTAAGAAACACTCACCTCTTTTATACAAAAGCCTCGTCGTCCGACGTTGTAAGAGAAATCACCTCAAATATTGAAAAAGAACCCCGCAGAGCCGCGATAGCATTTGTCTCCCTTATGGGAATAGCGGGATGGTCCCTTGAGGAGTTGAAGGATGAGCAGTGGAAGAAGATATCCGATGACGACTGGAGGAGTGCAATCGGTGGCACGGTAGAAGCAGACAGGAATAAATGGCTTCCAAAAGTGATAGACCTGT
>JAUXBI010000191.1 GCA_030619435.1 Syntrophaceae bacterium | reverse complement strand
TTGTCCACGATCATGGTTTCAATGGGATTGTTTTCGAATAGCGCGCGATATCTTTCTTCGCTTTTGCGCACCGCCTCCTCTGCGAGCTTGCGTTCGGTAACATCCCTGACGATTCCGCGAAACCCCATGAGATTACCCGATGAATCTTTTATAAGGGATGCGGACAACTCGATGGTTTTTTCGATTCCGTCCATCCTGATAATTCCATAGTCCGCTACCCTTGCGGGTTTTCCCGTCCGGTATACCTCGTTGAATGTTTCATACATTTTCTTTGCAGTTTCAGGGTTGACATATCGAAGGTTGCTCATTCCCAGCAGTTCGTTTCTTGGTAGCCCCGCTATCCCGCACAGTGCGTCATTGAAAAATGTGAAATTTCCAGCAAGATCGACCTCAAAATATGCTTCTTCAATATTGTCCAGGATGGTGCGGTACTTTTCTTCGCTTCGACTCAGCGCCTCTTCCATTTTATGTCTGTAGATGGCTATTTCTATAGCGATACGCAACTCTTTATCCTCAAAAGGTTTGATGATAAAACCAAAAGGGTTTGTCGCTTTTATCTGTTCCATCCTGTCTTCGGCGACGTTGGAAGAGAGATATATTACCGGTATGTTGTATTTGGCATGAATTCGGTTTGCGGCCTCTATGCCGTCCATACCCTTCCCCAGAGTTATGTCCATCAATACCAGATCCGGGCACAGTTCCTCCGTTTTCCTGACGGCCTCCTCTCCGGAAGAGACAATGGCGGAGATTCCATACCCCATATCGTGCAGTCTGTTATGGATATCTATGGCGACAATCTGTTCATCTTCCACAACGAGGATTTGTTTCTTCACGCAAAAATTACCCACCTTGTATTATCAGTTTATACGTAATATAACATACCACATTGTATTATCAACACCAAATTCCATTTATCAAATGTGAACAAATATGAGTTGTAAAGCTGCCATGGAATATATAAACCGCATTATGCCGGCACTGATTATAATCACTCTGTTGCCGCTGTGCGGTTGTGAAGGCGACAAACCGGAAGACGACTCTCATGCGAAGGGATCATCCGCAGTCAGCGTTGCCTATGGAGGCATTATCGTCGAGGGTTCCATAGGGGATGCCTCCAACCTGATTCCCATACTCTCTTCAGACAGTACATCTCACAGTATTGCAGGCATGATCTTCAATGGTCTTGTGAAATATGACAAGGATATGAAGGTGGTGGGCGATCTTGCGGAATCATGGGATATCTCCGATGATGGTCTGGAAATCACTTTCTATTTGAAGAAGGGTGTCAGATGGCATGACGGACACCCCTTTACCGCTGATGATGTTCTGTTCACCTACAGGCTTACCATAGATCCCAGAACCCCTACCGCATACGCGGGAGACTTTCTCAGGGTAAAGAGTGCGCAGGTAATCGATCCCCATACCTTTCGCGTTACCTACGGAGAACCGTTTGCCCCCGCCCTCACAAGCTGGAGCGCCTCGGTGCTTCCCAGACACCTGCTGGAAGGAGAAGATATAACAAAGACGCCACTTTCGCGTCACCCGATAGGCACGGGACCGTACATGTTCAAGGAATGGAAGACAGGTCAGAAGATAGTGCTTATCTCCAACCCGGACTATTTTGAAGGGCGACCTTATATCGATGGGTACATTATGAGGATTATCCCGGATATGGCCACCATGTTTCTGGAGCTTCGCGCGAAGGGAATAGACAGGATGGGGCTGACACCGTTGCAATATACCAGGCAGACGGAAAACAACCTGTTTCGCGGGAATTTCAATAAGTTTCGTTATCTGTCATTTTCCTATACCTACCTTGGATATAATCTGGAAAACCCCCTTTTTCGGGACAGGCGGGTCAGACAGGCTATCAGTTATGCAATCGACAAGGGGGAGATAGTTGAAGGCGTTCTGCTCGGCCTGGGGCAGGAGACCACGGGTCCCTTCAAACCGGGAACATGGCCGTATAATTCCGGTGTAAAGCGATATCCTTACGATTCCCGGAAGGCGAAAAAACTTCTGGCAGAGGCGGGATGGAAAGACTCGGATGGAGACGGTGTGCTGGATAATAATGGCAGGCCTTTTATCTTTGAGATCATAACGTACCAAGGGAATGAGGTCAGGGCGAAGTGTGCCGAAATCATCCAGAGGAGACTTGCTGATATAGGTATAGAGGTAAAAATCAGGGTTATTGAATGGGCTGCCTTCATCAATGAATTTATTAACAAAAAAAGATTCGACGCAACAATCCTGGGATGGACTATTACCCTTGATCCTGATCTTTATGATGTATGGCATTCAAGCAAGACAAAACCAGGGGAACTGAATTTCATATCTTTTAAAAATAAAGAGGTGGATAAACTGCTGGAGAAGGGAAGGGGAACTTTCAACAGAGCTGAAAGAAAAAGATGTTACGATAAGATTCAGGAGATACTTGCGGAGGAACAGCCATACACCTTCCTGTATGTGCCGGATGCGCTCCCTATCATCAGCAGCCGTTTCCACGGGATAAAACCCGCTCCCATCGGTATCGGTTATAACTTCATCAGGTGGTATGTTACGAAAGGGGAACAGAAATATGTTATCACGAGATAGTATATCTTTGTTAATGCCCATTTGAAAATGAGTTTTTCAAAGGATGACCGTTTCCGGATCAAAACTTGATGCACTCGTAAAAAGTCAGGATTAGACTTTTTACAAAGTCGTCAAACTTGTTAACTGAGTGCAAACCCATCTTCGGTAAGGATCGACAGGCAGGCTTCCACCACTTCAGCATCGTAGAGGATTCCCTTATAGTGTGAGATTTCCTCAATGGCCTTGCTCAGTTCCAGAGCCGGTCTGTAAGGACGATGGGACACCATTGCTTCAACCACGTCGGCCACCGCGATAATTTTTGCCTCGATATGCATTTCTTTTCCGGTGATGCCTTGAGGATAGCCTGAACCGTTTATCCTCTCGTGATGCTGAAGTACAATCTCTGATATCGGTTGGGAAAATTCTATTCTTCCCAATATATCACTGCCTACCTTAGGATGAGTCCTGATCAGATCCATCTCGTTTGAGGTAAGTGTCCCCGGTTTGCTCAAGATTTCAGCTGGAACCTGGATCTTGCCGACATCGTGTATAAGTGCCGCCATTTTTACCCCTCTCACCTCTTCCGATGAAAGCCCCATCTTCTGGGAAATAGCGCAGGCAAGTTCTGCCACACGCCGTTGATGTCCGGCAGTGTAGGGATCTCTCACCTCGACCGTGAATGCCAGTGTCCTTATGGTTTCTTCCAGCGTATTCTGTAATTTATCATAGCTCTTTTTCAGCTCCCGATCTTTCGCTTTGTGCTCTGTGATATCGCGAGCGACTCCCCGGAATCCTGCAGGTTTGCCTGATGAATCCAATATCAGAGAGGCGGACAGGTTATAGATTTGCGTGTTTCCGTCTTTTCGTATGACCTCGTAATCCACAATCTTTGCCGGTTTTCCCGTGACATACATCTTGCTGAAGGTCTTATAGAGTTGCTTTGCTGTTTCCGGAGTTGTATAATCCCTGTTGTTCATCCCTGTCAATTCTTCCCGTGAGTAGCCCGACATTTTGTACATTGCGTCATTGAAAAATGTGAAATTTCCGGCAAGGTCAACCTCAAAATAACCCTCCTCGATACTGTCAAGTATACTCCGATATCTCTCTTCGCTTTCCAACAATACCTCCTGGTTTTTTTTGCGTTTACTGATGTCTCTGGTAATGGAGACAAAGCTAGTGCGTTCTCCGTCACTGTCCCTCAGAAAACTGTTTTTGGTTT
>JAUXBI010000227.1 GCA_030619435.1 Syntrophaceae bacterium | reverse complement strand
CGCGGTAGATTCCACTCCTATCACGGGATAAAACTCATGCCCACATATCATCCGGCTTATCTTTTGAGAAATCAGGGTGCAAAGAAACAGGTCTGGCAGGATGTGCAAATTATTATGGAAGAGTTGAAACAGGGATCGGAGATAAGAGCATAATCTAATACCAAATACCATCCCCGCGAAAGCGGAAAGGCAGGTATTATCTGGTGAACTCCATGAAAAACAGAATGCGAACATATATTGTTTTATTGGCAGTTGCTACACTTCTTCTCGCCGGTGGAGCGGTACAGTCTTTTGGCGAAGAGGAAAAGAGCGTCTTTGACGTGATTACAATCGATTCGGCCATTACCCCTCCCGTCGCGGAATATGTTGTCAAGAGCATAGACCTGTCGTATGCGGATGATTCCGCCGGGATCATCATCCTTCTGGACACCCCGGGCGGGCTTGATCTGGCCATGAGAGATATAGTCAAAAAACTTTTGAACCCCCCGTTGCCGGGCATCGTTTTTGTTTATCCTTCCGGAGCGCGTGCGGCGTCCGCGGGGGTTATGATAACCATGGCCGCGCCGGTAGCCGCTATGGCCCCGGGCACAAATATAGGAGCCGCTCACCCGGTGGCAATCGGGATCGGGGGCAAGATGGACGAGACAATGGCGAAAAAGGTGGAGAATGACGCGATTGCCTACGCCATGGGAATAGCGAAGAAAAGAGGGCGCAACGCCGACTGGGCCGAGGAGGCCGTAAAAGAGAGTGTCTCCATCACGGCTGAAAAAGCGCTCGAACTGAATGTTATTGATGTGATGGCATCTGATGTAGAGAACCTGCTGAAAAAGATAGACGGGAAGACAATACCGCTCTCCTCCGGGGATGTAATCCTTAAGACAAAGGGTGCTGTTATAAATAAAATGGAGATGGGATTGCGGGAGAAGATTCTTATAACCCTGAGTAATCCCAATATAGCCTATCTCCTGATGATGATAGGACTGGCCGGTCTCTATTTTGAATTTGCCAATCCCGGGGCGATTCTGCCCGGTGTTGTTGGGGGAATCTCACTCATATTAGCCTTCTTCGCCATGCAGACCCTTCCCGTGAATTATGCCGGTTTTGCGCTGATAATCTTTGGCATAATCCTCTTTATCGCGGAGATAAAGATAGTAAGCCACGGTATGCTCAGCGTGGCGGGAGTTATCTCGCTTGTCCTGGGTTCTGTCATGTTGTTTGATTCTTCCGCCCCGGCTCTCAGAGTATCGCTTGCCGTAATGATTCCCACAATCATTATAGTGTCACTCTTTTTCATCGCGGTTGTATCGCTTGCCGTGAAGGCGCAGATGAAAAAACCTTTCACGGGCGTGGATGGTATGATCGGCCGGGAAGGTAAAACAATAACCCCCGTATATACCGATGGAAAGGTTTTTGTAAAAGGAGAGCGCTGGAATGCCTGCAGTCAGGAATTGATAGAGGAAGGGACGGATGTAAGGGTGATTGGTGTAGATGGGTTAAAAATCGAGGTGGAAAAAATATAAGAAATATATAGGAGGGTATATCATGTACACAATAATTACATTGGTTGTCTTGATAGTGATGTTCCTGGCGGCCGCGATAAGAATACTCAACGAGTACGAAAGGGGCGTGATATTTCGCCTGGGAAGGGTTATAGCCACTAAAGGACCCGGTCTTATCATCCTGATACCTATAATAGACAGGATGGTAAAGGTCGATATGAGGATCATAACGATGGATGTTCCTCCGCAGGATGTGATAACGCGGGACAATGTATCTATCAAGGTAAACGCGGTGATTTATTTCAGGGTCCTGACGGCCAAGGAAGCTATTATTGAGGTTGAAAACTTCCTCTACGCCACATCCCAGCTCGCGCAGACCACCCTGAGAAGTGTATGCGGGCAGGTTGAACTGGATGAACTCCTTGCCGAACGAGAAAAGATAAATGCCCAGTTGCAGGAAATACTCGATCGGAGTACAGACCCGTGGGGGATAAAGGTGTCGACCGTTGAGGTGAAGCACATTGACCTTCCGCAGGAAATGCAGCGGGCGATGGCGAAACAGGCGGAGGCCGAAAGAGAAAGAAGGGCAAAGGTCATCAGCGCCGAGGGTGAATTCCAGGCCGCGACGAAGCTTACTCAAGCGGGTAAAATGATGGCAGAACAGCCGATATCGTTGCAACTCCGCTACCTCCAGACACTTGTGCTCGTGGCCGCGGAAAACAATTCGACGACACTTTTCCCCATACCGATTGACCTGTTTGAACCATTTATGGAACTTGCGAAAAAGAAGAACAAATAGTTTAACTAGTGCCCATTCAGAAATGAAGTAACAGCGCTACTAAGTGTCCAATTCAGTCCCGATATATCGGGATTTACAAGATCAAGGAAATCAAGTGATTGCGCGGAGACATACTGTAGTACGTCGCACAAGGAATCACGCAGATTGACGCTGAGATTGTGGAAAAGGGCCATTTCTGGATGGACACTTAGTAAGCTCAAAGAAGGCCGAAGGAGGCTGATGTGAAAACCGAGAGAGGCACACGGACGTTTATAGGGGCAGCGATTCTTATTACCCTCGGGGTACTTATCATCTTGAACAGTAGCGATATTTATGGATTTGATAAAAGCTGGCCGATACTTCTCATCGTAATATCCGCCTCCATGCTTGCCCAGCGCGCCAAAGATGTCGGGGGCTGGTTTATCGGCGTTGTAGGTGTAGGGTTTTTTGTGATGAGGAATTTTTGTCCGGAGGTTGAAGACTGGGGAAAATATGTATTCCCGGTGCTCCTGATACTTCTGGGAGGGTATATAATATTCAAGAAGAGCAGGGGAAAGAGGCTGCCGTAACAATCTCTG